>JAJRCO010000318.1 GCA_028678905.1 Methanomicrobiales archaeon | reverse complement strand
TTCTGAGTAGCACAAAAGAAACCGGCCCTCTTCCAGTGAAGGAGGAGGGCCGGTTGGAATCCATGACCAGGAGATTCCAGCAACAATCATACTAGCTCGGAATAGGCATTTTGTCAAGAAAGCCGAAAAGAGCCAAGAGAGTCAAAAAGCTCTCTTTAGCCAAGCGATTCGCGCTGAGCGCTGAAAAGCGACAGTTAGCGGAGAGACTTGCGCGGGCTGAGATTGAGCGCGACGAAGCGAGGTCTCGCCTTTATGAGTTTTTGGAACGTCAAGCCATACGAGAAGAAATTCCGTTTGGCGGTGCCATAGAATCCAGCGCCGAACGCTCGCAACGAGTTCTGTTGCGTAATAACGAGTGGCTACAAAAGGGAGGACAGGTAGACAAAGCCTACCTCTCTCCACTCGATACGGTTTTCGGTCCTCTTGCATTGCCGTTCTGGAGAGACGCGGGAGTCGCATTGAGCGATTCAAAGGCGCGTGAACTTGCAGAACTGTTCAAGATGGACCGAAGGGAAATCTATACAATCTTTTTCTCGCCCTAGGGTCTCTCGTGAGCAGAGAAGGGACAATGACCGATACGCATTGTGGAAAAGCGGTGTAGGTCTAGAATGTGCCACCATTCGCGTCCTTTCTCTCCTCACTAGAGGCTCTATGGCTACGTAGGTAGTCATCATGACTGAACTGGTTATCAAAGACCATCCAGTTCGAAAGCGTGGGACTCATAAAAAGGGTAAGAGTATTGAATTCGCGACCTTCGTTGGAATCGATGGCGAAGGAATCAACGTCAATCTCAATACCTGTTATCTATGTACGCATCCACGTGAAGGACATGACCCGAGACATCCTTTCGTAGAGGAGCATCGATACACTCTTCTTGCCGCTGCGAAAGAGACTCACGAGATTCAAGGCTCGGTCCCTGAAAAGGGACTGAGCATAGAAAACTTATCGACACGAGAGTGTCTAGATTTGATTCTAGACATACCGTTGTCGCATAAGATTTTTGCGTATGCGTTCGGGTATGACCTGACGTGCATGCTGCGCGACGTGGATAACAAGTCGCTGTATCGGCTGTTCCGTCCCGAGCTAAGAGCGCGCAGTGGCGCGGATGCGATGAAAGGTCCGTATCCCGTTCGATGGGAATGCGGACAGTTTCTCTATTTTCTCAACTTGCAAGGGACCAAGTTTACCGTCACTCGATATGACCGATGCTCATCTTGTCTTGAGGCAGACCGTAAACATAGGTTCGGCACTCGTCCTAGACGCTGCGATTCTTGCCAATCGTCGAAGCGTAGACAGGT
>JAJRCO010000170.1 GCA_028678905.1 Methanomicrobiales archaeon | reverse complement strand
TGGGGTGTCAGCGACTGTCGTCTCACGCGGCACCGAGACCGCCAAGCCGTCCGGTGTCCGGGACAACACCATCGTCGGCGCCCAGTCGTCGCCCACCGGCGTGTAGGCAGGCTGTTCCGCCGCCTCGGACATCGATCGCCTCAAAGACCGATTGAGCATCAGTGCTTGTCGCACGCGCTCGGCCAGGGCTTCGTTCATTGCCAAGCGCAGGGTCGCCGGGCTGAGCCCCTCGATGCAAATGACTCGATACGGCATCCCGGGCGCGCCTGCTGTGAAGAGATCCGCCTCACGTCGATCGCTCGCGACCGCCAGCAGCAGTGGCCGGTCGAGCCTGCCGGCAAGCTCGATGCACCAGCTCGCAAATGTTGGCAGATCGTGCATCTCGGACGTTAGGAAAAACGCAACGACATCGCCGTCGAGCGGCACATCCCGCAGGCATGCCCCCACCGAGTCGACCGTCATGCGCTCGACAATCATGCTGCGCCATTGCCTGGAGATCAGCTCGGTCAGAGCGCCATGCACAGCGTCAGCCACCTCGTCCGCGGGCGCTTGCCCTTCGACCTGGCGTCTGAGGATTACAGCGCGGCGGAGCATGGCGCCCCTTGGCGTGATTTGCTGACGGTTAAGCATGCGTGGGCCAGCGCTACGCGGCCTAGACGGCAGCGGCCAAGGACAACTGCGCCCTCGCTGAGCATGGTTCATCCCTCGTTCATATCAGCTCGCCACTGGCTCCAGCGCGCTCTGGCTCCGGATGCGCCAACACCGACGCTGAAGAAAGCGACGACGCACCGGTTCCCGGGCGCTCATCGAAATGCGATTCTGGAGAAGGTTCGCCGGCGTTCTTGGGCAGGACTTCGGCCCGGGAGCGTGTGCCGGCATTTGTTCACGCGACGCCGGCAGCGAAGGAGTTGGGCTGACGGCGGCCTGGAATCTTGGCCAGTCAAAAGGAAGCAAGACATAGACCAGAGCCCAAACGATATATCCGATAGCGCTCCGATCAGCTTGTTGTTGAGAGCGTACGACTCAATCGGAAGCCTACTCCGCATGCTTACCACGGGCGACGCCCGCGTCGGTCGTGTCAACGACCATCCGCCTGTCTTCAAGCCGCCCTCTGGGCGCATGCGCATGGACTACTCCGCGACGCTTGGCTCATCATCGCTCACGGCGTGATGGGGGCAAGGCGGTCTGCACTCCCGAGCACGCACCAAGTGAAGACCTCCGTGCGGTATCCGGGACGCGATACCCGGGCGTCTAGTAGTACTCTAGAAAGAGGCGGGAAGATCGGCCTGTCTGCAGAATTGCCGGTGGAGTCCGCGGCTTCGCCCCGACGGTTAGATCGGCGGGGGCGCCAGCGCCCGGGCGCATGGGGGTCGCATAGGGGGCTGGATTTGCATGCCGGCCTGTTGCAATGGCTCCGGCACGCCTGCAAGAGATGTTATCGGGCGCTTGGGACCGGACTTTAGGCCCGAACTCGATGCCGTCCACCCCCGTCATGCGGCCGCCGATGACTAGTA
>JAJRCO010000364.1 GCA_028678905.1 Methanomicrobiales archaeon | reverse complement strand
TCAACCAGATAATGCGATAAAAAATTTCCTTCGGATTTCGCGAATGCCTTAATGAAGTCCCTCCAGCAATATAGCTGCATGGAAAAGAGTGGTTATTACCTCGTTGCGAAGGGGGTGATGGTGGTAGCAATCTGTGAGGTGGCGGGAGTTCTCGGTTCGGTGTTCACCACCTCAAAAATCAACACATGGTACCAGACCCTGGTCCTTCCCTCGTTTGCACCACCACCCTGGGTATTTGCACCGGTATGGATTACCCTTTACTTCCTGATGGGTGTCGGGCTTTTCTTTATTATTCGGCGGGAGGATCAGAAAGGGATATCTATCTCCAGACCAACTTCCCTCTTTGCCATCCAGCTTGTCCTGAATGTTCTCTGGTCCTACCTCTTCTTCGGCCTCGAATCTCCCCTGCTCGGACTGCTGGGTATCATTATCCTGTGGTCGATGATCGTGCTCACTATCAGGGAATTTTATCGGGTATCCCGACCCGCTGCCTATCTGCTTGTCCCGTACATTGTCTGGGTCACCATCGCGGGGGTTCTGAACTATGCGATATGGGCCCTCAATCCGTGATACCCATAGAGAAATTCATGAGGGACGAAGATCTACTATCGGGCGATTTGCCTGAAGGTACAAGAGCGGAAAAAGATGAAATCAGGAAGAAAGGTTATTTCTCTGATTTTTTGAGGGAGATCAGATCTCCGAGGGTGGTGGCGACCTGCCCTTTTCCTTTCACCTTCGTTTCTTCCACCCCGATATCAAGAAGAGAGATTTCCAGCACCTGTTCAATCTTTTTTCGTACAGCGTCTTCGGGAATCAGGTCTCCCTTCTCGATCTTTTTGATCAGGAGCACTCGTTCTTTGATAGCCATGGCCAGATCTTTCTGGCTCCATCCTTTCTGCATCCGTGCCGAGCGGATTCGCTCGTTATATCCCTCCACGATCTCTCCCTTGATCAGGTCAAAAACGTCCCTGCGAGGTCGGATAGTGGGGTGAGCTGCGGGCTTGCCGGGCGCGATCGCTTTGGATACAGGGGCCCTAGTCTGCTGGACTTCCTTTCCATATTTAGAGCATTGGAGGCAGACCTGAAGTTCCGCCCCTTCTATACGGACCCTCTTTGGATACCCCTTTATTTCGGCACCGCATAACTCACATTGCATATGGACAACATCTTTATAGGTAATTTTTCCCTATATATCTAATTGATAGTCATGTCTAACTTTACTCCAGCCGGTAGCGAGCCCCTCGATGAAGAGGAAGTCTACAAGTACCTGCTGGACCGGATCAACGAACTCGAGAAGAGAAATACGGAACTTCGGGAGCAGTCACGCCAGCTGGAAGCGGAGAAACGATATGGCGATACCCAGAAGATACGATATGAACGGGAGATCCGCAAGCTGAAGAGCGAGATAGAACAGCTTCGCAGTCCCCCCCTCATTATCGCCATGATCACGGATGTTATCGATAAGAACCGGGTGGTCGTTCGCAGCAGTGCAGGTCCCCGGTTCCTGGTTCGCACTTCCCAGTTCATCGATCAGGATTCGATTAAACCAGGCGTGCGGTGTACGCTGAATCAGCAGTCTCTGGCGATCGTCGATATCCTGCCGTCCAGCTATGATACCCAGGTGCATGGGATGGAGATTGTGCAGATGCCGGAAGAGAGATATGAAGACATTGGCGGCCTCGAACAGCAGATCCTGGAGATCAAGGAAGCGGTCGAACTACCCCTCAAAAGACCGGAACTATTCGATACTATCGGAATCAAGCCTCCGAAAGGGGTTCTCCTCTATGGTCCTCCTGGAACAGGGAAGACCCTCCTCGCACGGGCGGTGGCGCATGAGACCAGTGCCCGGTTCCTGCGGGTGATCGCTTCCGAGCTGGTACAGAAATACATCGGAGAAGGTGCTCGCCTGGTCCGCGAGCTGTTCGAAATGGCCAAGGACAAATCACCGGCCATCATCTTCATCGATGAGATCGACGCGATCGGGGCTACCAGAATGGATGCGGACACCTCGGGAGATCGTGAGGTGCAGAGGACCCTGATGCAGCTTCTGGCGGAGATGGACGGATTCGACGAACGGGGGGACGTAAAGATCATCGGTGCGACCAACCGGATCGATATCCTTGACCGGGCCCTGCTCCGCCCAGGCAGGTTCGACCGAATCATCGAGATCCCCCTGCCTGATGTAGCGGGAAGGCTTGCCATCTTTAAAATCCACACCCGCGGAATGAGCATCGATGAGGGAGTGAATCTCCGGGAGATTGCACAGATAACCGATGAAAGAAACGGAGCCGATATCCGAGCAATCTGCATGGAGGCGGGAATGTTCGCCATCCGGGCAGAGCGGGCAAAGGTCACCAGCGAAGATTTCCTGAAAGCGGTGAAGAAACTGACAGTTGATTACAACAAACACCAGGGTACGCCATCATTCGGCACCATGTACGCGTGACGTCAGAATACGATAAGAGTTCTCCTTCTTTACCCAGAATGACGTCTCAATTTTAGCCAACGATCGTAATCCGAACTTCGTTAATAGGATCCACGTATCTAAAGCGTAGTAGGAGGTCTCTTAAGGATCGTGCCAGAACCCCCCGCTGATGTACTTCTCAAAAAAATATTGGTTTCAACACGAATTACCCTGCTTATTAAAAAAAATATTAGCAGGATCCGGTTGCAGGCGTGACGTTCGATGTGAGATTCATCGAGCACTCTGCTGGCATGGTCTCAAATGCGTTGCAGATCGCATTCTTGAACGCATCAGCGCTGCGGGTGCCCGTATATTTCTGCCCATTAATGATAAGGGTGGGCGATCCGGTTACACCGTACTGGTCCATTTTCGTTTCACTGGCCCGGAGAAGGGCAATCCCCTCCGATCCATAGGCACAGGTTTCGATCATCGATGCATTGATATCCAGACCGTTTGCTACCTCCTTCCAGCAGGTGTCAATGGTTGTGCCGTTCGAAGCCCCTAAGGGATAACACCGGGTGTTGAATTGCATCATATAGTTCCAGTACTTTTCAGGATACTTTTCCATAATGCACAGTTGGCGGGAGTCTTCTTTCGCTTCATTTAAGCCATGGAGAGAACTGACCGAATTGATATCATTTCCGTTGACCGAGGCGATGTACCGCACCGTAAAATTTGCCTTAGTTCCTAGCAGATCTATCACCGGCTTCAGGGTGCCCTCTGCCTGCACGCCATACGGGCAGAAGGACATCACGTAGAGGTCCACCAGAGGCACCGCTGTCTTTACGGTTGTCGGGACGAGGGTGGGAGACGTGGTGGGAACAGGAGTGGTGTTCTGAACATCCACCGGGTACGTCAGAAACAGAAGGCTGCAATCCTGGGTCGCGTAAACGGATACAGTGTTTCCCAAATAGGTCGTGTTGATCTCGTACATGCCATTTCGTACCGCAGCGGAATTGAAGGTCGCCTGTGAACCCGGTTCAACAAAATTTTCATTGATATACGCTATCATCCATCCTCCACAGGTATCCGCTGAAACGGTGGCTGACGGAGTCGAGGAACTCCCGGACTGCAGAAACATCGCAAGCACGATCAGGAATGCGATTCCCAGTACCGCAGTGGTGACCATCCACAGATTTATCTTCGGAGGCGAAGACTCCTTTTCCTTGGCCCTTTTGTCATCTTTTTTCATGGTAATGCTCGTTGAAATGTGTAGTACATTATACAATCAGGGAATTAATGGTTTTCACCGGTATCATCGATGGAATCTGTCTCATCGTCGGGCAATTCATGTGCCGGAGACCAGACCTCCAGCACTCGATCCATGGTGACGAGATCCGCCGGGGGCCCCCTGGAAACCTCCGGGCCGAGATGGATGATACGGGTGATCTTCCCGTTCTGAATTCCGTACAGAGATCGAAGTACCCCTTCTGCGTGTAGCGGGAGGTCACGCTCATACACCTCCCGGGCAAGGGTATGTGTGCCATAAATCCCCTCATGAAGCTCAAACAGCACTTCGGCCATGTATCGCCGCACGTACCACCGCAGCTCGGAGACCAGGGAGAGCGCGATTCCAAGAGTCGAGGTGGTGAGGCACACACCGCAGGAGCAGCGCCTGGGTTCATAGAATCGTAAAATGGTGCGGCTGGTCTCGGAATACTTCAGGGTTTCGAACAGGTCTACATCCTCCTTGCCAATAAAGAGAATATTCATGTTTGTTCTCCTGTGAAGAGAGGCTTATCTCCCACGCGGGCAATGACCTCAACGGAGTCGATCGAGGTATCGTTCACCAGGCGGGAGATGCGGTACGACTCGAGTTCTTCGGCCGGATAGGGGGAGAGAATCCTTGAAAGAGTGACCCGGTCCAGCCTCTTTTTCTCCAGCCATACCGATTCATCGTCTCTGCGAAGGATCGCGGGCATGCGGTCATGTAGTGGAGCAACTACTAGATTGGGTGTGGTGGTGACGATGGTGCACGAACAGAGGGGTGGTTGTTCCCTCTTCCAGACGTCGTAAAGTCCGGCGAACGCGAATAGAGCATCGTCCTTCCGATGGATGTAGCTGGGAATCTTCGTGGTACCGGTTTTTTTCCATTCAAAGAATCCATTCGCCGGAATCAGGCATCTTCTATCTTCCACAAGGCCGGAAAACATCGGTTTCTCGGTAAGGTTTTCTGCCCGGGCGTTGATGGGATGATGCCCGGTATGGCGATCGCTGGCCCAGGCAGGGACGAGTCCCCATGTCATCAGCACCACTACGTGGTTCCCACCTTCTGTCGAGATAATAACGGGTATCTCCTGTGCTGGAGTGATATTGAAATGGGATTCCAGCAGAGGAGAGGATTCCTTCGCAACCTGAAACCTGTCGAAAAAGCCCGCCGCAATCGCGATGGTAAACCGGCCGCACATGTTTACCTGTACTATACGGGAATTGAAGGGTTAACCTTTGGGTCAGCACAAGATGGTCCTTCTTCCTCTGATACTTGTTTTGGTGGACCGGCACGGCATCTCGAAATTGTGATGGTACTGACGATGATACGCCCCTGCTATCCAAACCATGCGATGTAGCAGGTGATGCCATGCAGCGTTAAGCCTTGGATCTTTTTACCCAGGAATGATGGGAAAAAAAAGAGAATTCAGTTTTTTTACCGGTACATCCGTGTATCCATGATCGCGGGTTCACGACGTACCTTGTGGACCGCGTAGATGAGATCGGACTGCTCCACGGCGTCCGCATCCCGGCGAACGGCATTCATCCCCGCCTCCCGGCAGATAGCCTGCAGGTCCGCTCCGGTCGCATTGTCCGTGAGCTTCAATAATTCCTCGATATTCACAGTGCGTGAGAGGGACATGCCGCGGCAGTGGATCTTCAGGATCTCACGTCGGGCCGCTGCGTCAGGGAGGGGAATGCCAATGATGCGGTCAAACCGGCCAGGACGCAGGAGTGCCGGATCGAGCATGTCGATACGGTTGGTGGCGGCCATAATGCGTACGTCACCCCGGTTGTCAAAGCCATCCATCTCTGCCAGGAGTTGCATGAGCGTGCGCTGCACCTCGGCACTACCGGAGGTCCCGTCATGCGTGCGCATGCTTCCAATCGCATCCAGCTCATCGATGAAGACGATGGAGGGAGCTTTTTCCCTAGCGAGGGAAAACAATTCCCGCACCAGCTGCGCACCTTCCCCAATAAACTTGTGCACCAGTTCGCTTCCCGACATGCGGATGAATGTCGCATGCGCCTGGTGGGCAACCGCCTTGGCCATTAGGGTTTTTCCAGTACCCGGCGAGCCATAGAGCAAGATCCCTTTGGGCGGTTCCACCCCGATCTTGCGGAAGATCTCTGGTTTGGTCAGTGGATACTCCACCGCCTCCCTGACCTCTTCAATTTCGTTTTTGAGACCGCCTATTTTGTCAAAAGTCACTTCGGGAGATTCTTCCAGTTCCATCACCCGCACCCGGGAATCATAGATATTCCCGATAACCTTGACGATGGAGAGTGCGTTGTTTACCGCGACCTTTGCCCCGGGCTTCAGGACCGCATGGAGTTCTTCGCTCACCTGGGTAAGATACTCCTGGTTGTTCCCCTGCTGGCGGAGGTACACTTCGCCGTTCTCCAGCACATCGATCACCGATGCGACAAATAACGGCATACGTTTTAACTGGGTGTTCTCCCGGCGGAGCTGATTGTTCTCCCTCTGGAGAGTCTCCAGCTTCATCTTCAGATCCAGGACCTGGGCGGTCAGTTCCTGAAGCTGGAGTTTAAGGATATCACTGCCGGCACCGGCGTTATTGACAGCGGTCTCATCCATGTTACTATATAGTTGTCTCTTGCAACATTTATTAGGTGTGTTTTTGATAATACGGGCACGAGGAATCAGCAAAGGAACCGGCCGGGGGGAGTTGCTGGTCAGCTCTGAACCAATCTCGTTCCTTTCTGGGGTGGATCCCGATTCCGGGATCATTATGGAGAGCGGCCATTCGCTTCGGGGGGAACACATCAATGGCAAGATCCTGGCATTCACTCATGGAAAAGGATCAACGGTGGGATCCTACGTCCTGTATGCACTGAAGCGGAACGGTCTTGCTCCCGCCGCTATCATCAATGAGGAAGCGGAGCCGATTGTGGCCCTCGGAGCGATCATGGCCGGCATCCCCATGGTAGACCGCCCGGAAGTGCCTCTTCGCCGCCTTAAAAATGGCACCCCGGTAGTGGTAGACGGTGACCGTGGCGAGGTTGAGTATGCGGGTGAACTGGAGGGAGATTAATGCAGCACGTAATACATACGCGGCGCTCCATGCAGCCTGCGACCAGGCAGGATATCGTCTTCATCCGGTGCGGGCACCCGAGCCGGAAGTAACCTGCTATTCTCTGAATTCGATTAATTATTCCCGGTACCGGGATGAGATCGCTTCCGCGTCATGCATCACCGTGGTCGGAGGACCGCATGCCTCTGCCTGTTTCCGGGAAGTGTCCGGTACCGCCGATTACGTGGTGGTGGGGGAGGGAGAAAAAACTTTACCCGCGCTGCTGTCGTGCATCGAAGAAGGAACAAGCCACATTCCGGAGGGGGTGGCCACCGCAGAGGAGTATCATCCGTCCCGCAGCGTGGTGCGTCTGGACGCTTTTCCTCCTTTCTCCACAATAAAAGGCTACATCGAGATCACCCGTGGATGTCCGCACCACTGCGGGTACTGTCAGACCCCCTGTATATTCGGTTACCGGATGCGCCATCGCAGTATCGATGCGATCGACATATGGGCTCGCCGGTACCGGGACATCCGGCTAGTGAGCCCGAATGCCTTTGCTTATGGATCGGATGGTCGTTCTCCCTGCTGGGAGAAGGTGGAACGACTCCTTCGGGTGCTCCGTGGCAACATCTTCTTCGGCACCTTCCCCAGCGAAGTCAGGCCGGAATTTATCACCAAAAAGAGCCTCGAACTGGTCACCACTTATTGTGCCAATACCCGCCTGGCTTTTGGTGTCCAGTCGGGCAGCGACCGGGTGCTAACTGCCCTGCATCGGGGTCACACCGTTCGTGACGCGGAGACTGCAGTCGATCTGTGCAGGGATTACGGCCTCGTTCCGGTGGTGGATTTCATCCTGGGACTTCCGATGGAGGAGGAGGAAGATCAGGAACAATCCCTCCATCTTATCCGGGAGATTGTCCGTGACGGTCGTGTCCGGGTCCACCGCTTCATTCCACTTCCCGGCACTCCCCTGGCGCGATTCCCTCCCCGCAATCTGATTCCCGGGGCGGAAAAACTTCTGGGGAGGCTCGCTTTGCAGGGGGCGGTATCCGGTTCATGGTGCGGCGGAGATACTCTTTTGTAGACTCCCGATAGATGTG
>JAJRCO010000235.1 GCA_028678905.1 Methanomicrobiales archaeon | reverse complement strand
GCTCGCGGGTCAGAAATTCGCGCAGGAAAAGACTAGCCCGCAATCTATCGCCGGCCCGTACCGGACCCTGCGGGAAACAGAGCTGAGAGAAGGACCGGCACTCAATTCCAGGGTCATAACCAAATTGCCCGCGAACATAAAACTCAACGCTGTGCGCTCCGAAGGGGATTGGCTGCGCGTAGTGTCCAAGCACGGCGGCAAGCCCGGATATGTTGAAAAGCGGTCTGTGGAGCCATGGCGCGACCGTTAGAATTGTCACTGGAGCCGCGCTCGATCATGAAATCAACCTGTATTCTTTTCTAATCGAGCCGTGGTTTTGAAATCTCCGAAAAAGCTATATCCCCTTACCCAACTCTTGCGACCTTCGAGTAGCGCTGACGATCGCATCCATGACCGCGCCCCTGAATCCTTTTTGCTCCAGCGCATAAAGGCCGGCGATGGTCGTGCCGCCGGGTGAGGTTACTTCGTCCTTCAACGCGCCGAGATGCTTTGCGCC
This sequence comes from Methanomicrobiales archaeon, assembly GCA_028678905.1. GTDB lineage: Archaea > Halobacteriota > Methanomicrobia > Methanomicrobiales > JACTUA01 > JAJRCM01. The sequence continues at coordinate 701 of JAJRCO010000235.1, read as the reverse complement.
CTCGATCGCCATTCGCGCGGCGCCGTAGACCGTTTGGAGCGCTAACTTGAGAGCGACCTCACGGGGTAAACCGACCTGCACTCCGCCGTCGGCTAAGGCGTCGATAAAGACAAAGACATAGGCCGGCCCGCTGCCGCTCAGTCCGGTTACCGCATCCAAGTATTTTTCTTCCACAGGCAGGCCGATCCCAAAACTATTGAGAATGGCGCCGACGTTTTCCAGGTCCATTGCCGTTGCATGCGTCCCACCTGCATAGCAGGACGCGCCGGCTCCAACAACACAAGGAATATTGGGCATCACGCGTACGACGCGAGCCCCCGGTCCGAGATTGGCCTCGATTCGTGATAGTGGAACACCTGCTGCAACCGAGATCAGAAGCTTTGCCTGGCCCAAGCCTTTGGCCATGTCCTTGGCGACCGGATCGAGAATCTGGGGCTTTACGGCAAGGATAACGATATCCGCAAAATCGCAGACCTTGTTGTTTTCTGAAGCAACCTTGATCCCAAGTTCCGTCGCGATGGCTTGGCGCAAAACATCGCTGACATCACTCGCCATCACTTGGTCCTGCGTTACCAAACCAGCTCGGATCACGCCGCGTGCGATCGCGGAACCGATTTTTCCGGCGCCGACGATACCGATCTTTTGCTTTAACATCGTATCACTCCTCCGAGTGGACTCGTTCGGGAATCACGTTAGCCCCT
>JAJRCO010000290.1 GCA_028678905.1 Methanomicrobiales archaeon | reverse complement strand
GACAGCGCGGAAAACCATATCCACGGTAAGCTCGTTCATACATGGGTGCCCGATGGGACAGGCTGTAAGGTTGCACCCCAGGCACTCCAGCCCTTCCCGTCGTACCGTGACATGCCGATTTCCGTACGGTCCCTGGAGAACAGGATTCGTCGGACCGTAAATGCCAACGACCGGGGTGCCTACCGCTGCCGCCAGATGCATCGGACCGGAATCGTTGCAGACAACAAATGTGCATCGCTTCAGGAGAACGGCCAGCTGCGGAAGCGCCGTGGGCGGAGGAACGAATGCCCTGTGCTTCATTGCGCGTTGAACCGCCATCACCTCATCCTTTTGTCCCGGCCCCCAGCTGAGGATGATTTCTGCCCCGTACACCTCGCTGATCCTGTCTGCAAGTGCGGCAAAGCGGTCAAGCGCCCACCGCTTGGTGTACCACCCGCCTCCTGTGGCAAAACCGACGGCTATTTTCCCGGCTACAATGTTCTCGGCAAGGAAGGCATCGACGAACTGCTCATCGTCGTTGCTATACTGAACATGCAGTTCTCTGTCCACAATCGGCACGCCGATTGCCTCGAGCGCGTCAAGATTAAACTGGGTATTGTGAACGAAGCCACCCCTCGGCTCGACAATGATATTGTACGCATAGGTGCGCCCGCGGAATCTGAAACCCACGCGGTACCGGGCTCCACTCAGCCGTGTGATCAGAGCGCTGCGGGGGTTGCCAAAGAGATCGATCACCAGGTCGTATGCGCGACGCCGGACCTGCACCACAAGCCCGAGGCTGCCTGTCTCGCCGCGGTCAAAAACGAGTGTCTCGTTCAAGAGCGGGTTTCCTCGAACAATGTCCCGGGACGGCCTCTCGGTCAGAAAGTCAATCTGCGCATCGGGAAACGCGGTACGAAGATTCTTCAGAACGATGGTCGAAAGAATGACGTCCCCGACTGCGCGAAGCTTAATGAGAAGAATCCTTCTGATCGATGCCGGATCGATGGGGGTCACGAGACGTTGTCCAGGAGCATAAAGTCGTGGTCGGCTTTTGAATGCCTCCCCTGCGCGCCGGCCCGTCCCTTCTTTCCCTCATAGCAGCAGAGAGCGTACAACGGACACATCGCACATGCCGGATTATGTGACCGGCAGACCCGGCGACCGAAACGGATGAGATTGGTATGAAAGGAGTAACTCTTTCGCCTCGGGACGAGGTCTTGCATCAGCTGAAAAGTCCTGGCGGGTGACCCACCACCGGGCACGAGGGCGAGCCTCGTGCAAAGCCGGTGGACATGTGTATCGACTGGAAAGATATCCCTGCCAAGCGAAAACAGGCAGACACATGCAGCCGTTTTCGGACCGATGCCGTTCATGGACGTCAGCTCATTCATAATTCGCTCTGACGTCCATCGGCTGATCGCCGACAGATCGTATCCACCGAACCGGGATTCAACCGTTTTGAGTATTTCTTTGATGCGCCGTGCTTTCTGGTCCGCCATCCCACCCACTTTCAACAACGATTTGAGTCTGGCGAGCGGCGCGTGCGCAACGGCTGGCCATTGTGGATAGGCTTCTCTGAGGCGGGTGTACGCTCGGTGACTGTTTTTGTCATTTGTGTTCTGCGAGAGAACCGTTGCAATGAGCATGTCGAGCGGACGGGGTCGTTTCGCGGACTGGTGGGGTACTCCAAGGTACCCCTCCAGGATGGCCATGACGATTCGAACCCTGTCTGCCCGCCCCACTGCTCT
>JAJRCO010000208.1 GCA_028678905.1 Methanomicrobiales archaeon | reverse complement strand
TTGGAGCCCAGAAAGGGGAGTTGCTTCAGATGTTCCTCAACGAAGCGATACCTCCGGGCCTCTCGGGGAGCATGGTGGGTGGACTGCTGAGTTTTGTGGGAGGCTTCGCCGTCCTTCAGCTCGTCTTGCAGAGTACGGAGTTCCTCTTAGTCTCGTCCACACGGTGAATGTCCTCTACGGCTTCGCATTCGGCATGGTCACCAGTCTGCTGAGCGGGATTTATCCGGCGTAAAAAGGCATCCAATCTGAATCCCATTGAGGCACTCCGTCACAAATAGATCAGGGGGTCCGGGAAAGGATCTCCCGTACCTTCTCCAATATCGACTGCAGTTCCGGGAGGAGATTCGTGAGCGTTTCAAGGGAAACCGGTGATCCCGACGGAAGGATCTCGGTGCCTCCCTGTTCCACCACCACCAATGCGTAAAGCCGGGCAAAATATCCCACACTTTCCTCATCGATGTATGCGAACTCTTCGATGACCGGAATCAGTGCCCTCGGGGCCGCGTACCGCACTTCGCCCACGAATAGTTTTCTCATCAGAAAATCCCCTTCTGCCGGAACAGGACTTCGCGCATCTTTGGCCGGAGAGCGATCCGGAGTATGCGATAGGCAAGGATCAGGGGATACCGTACTTCCAGAACGAGGGTTCCCTCTCCTTCACACACCGTACGGTCGAAATCGGGAGTCATGTGCAGCCTTAACCTGGAGAGGGGAGCAAGGAATCCCCTGATGGCCTGAAAGTATCCAAACACCATACCGGTGGTGGAGGCGGAAGGGAATCCCAGAACGACCTGGCACGAAAAAGAAGTGATATGAAGGTGTCTGCGCAGATACCCGAGAATCTCCCGGACTTCCGGAAATATCGACTCAATCCCTCCAACTTTTGATTCCGATTTTTCCTTTGAGGTGGGAGTGGTAGTACTCTGTTTCAGCGGCGTAGACCAGACTGAGTGATCCCGTATGCGCAGAGAAAGGGTCCCCGATCCGTTCTGCCATCGGGCATGCATGCCGATCATGCCCCAGGAGATCAGTCCCCAGAGTGTCAGGATCGATCCTTCTTTTCCGAAAGTAACCGAGATCGAGAGGGAAGTAAGCCAGAATGCAAGGATTCCGGAAAATAACAGGCTGCCGAGAAGTATGGCGGCGATCAACAGCACCGAATCGGAAGGGGAGAGGGCAATAAGACTACTCCTTCTGCTCCGCCTTCCCTTCCTCCTCCTCTTTTGTGCCGCAGAACGACCTGAAACTCTTGATAAACGTAGGCATTGATTCGGCGAAGGTTCCGATGATCTCGGCCATCGCGCTCTGTTTCTGAAGAGAAAGCACCTGGATACCTTCTGGCCCCCGGACATCTTTGTGCGCCACGATCACCGCGACAGGAGTGATTCCCGCACCAGCTCCCCCGCCTGTACCGCTGCCACCCATCATATCTGAAGATAATCCGCCTATTCCGAATCCGAACCCGAAACTTGCCACCGGAAGGACTACTTTCTCTCCCATATCCACCGGCGCTCCGAGAATCGAATTGGCCGACACCATCTTCTCGAGTCGATCCAGCATGACCTGCAAGAGTTCTTCTGTTGCCATGACTTATCACCTGCGAGATACATGGGGGGAACATTTATTAATATTTCCCCAAACAGTTTTTCTTAAATAAGTATTCATTATATCACATAAATATACCATAATGTATATATCTATACAATGAGAACAGTACCAGGATGAAGACCAAGATTTTACTGGAAGAAGGGGAGATGCCCCGGCAATGGTATAACATTCTCGCCGATCTCCCCACACCCCTGGATCCACCCCTTCACCCGGCTACCCGGAAACCGGTGACCCCTGACGACCTTCACGCGATATTCCCCATGGAACTCATCCGGCAGGAGATGAGCCCGATGAGGAATATCCCGATCCCTGAGGAGGTCGCAGAGGTGCTCCGCCTCTGGAGACCCTCGCCACTGTACCGTGCCTCCCGTCTGGAAAAAGCGCTCAAAACGCCGGCCAAAATCTATTACAAATACGAGGGGGTCAGTCCACCGGGGAGCCACAAACCAAATACCGCCGTGGCCCAGGCATATTACAATATGAAGGAAGGGATAGAACGCCTCGCTACAGAAACGGGAGCCGGCCAGTGGGGTTCTGCTCTCGCATTCGCCACCTGTCACTTCGATCTGGACTGTACAATCTACATGGTCCGCTCCAGTTATGCCCAGAAACCATACCGGAAGATCATGATGCAGGTGTGGGGAGCGGAGTGCTTCCCCAGTCCCTCGACCCGAACCGCTGCCGGAAAGGCGATCCTGGAGAAGCATCCGGACACGTCCGGCAGCCTGGGAATCGCGATCTCTGAGGCTGTCGAAGATGCAGCAAGCCACAAAAACACGAACTACTCACTCGGATCGGTCCTGAATCATGTATGCCTTCATCAGACGGTAATAGGACAGGAAGCGAAGGAGCAGCTCGCGAAAGAAGAGCTCTATCCGGATGTGGTGATCGGGTGTGTCGGAGGAGGTTCGAACTTTGCAGGCCTCACCTTTCCCTTCGCTGCCGATAAACTGAAAGGGAAAAAGAAGGATCTGGACCTGGTCGCCATCGAACCCTTGGCGTGCCCCACTCTCACCAAAGGAGTATATGCCTACGATTACGGCGATGTCGCCGGGCTCACCCCCCTCCTGAAGATGTACACTCTTGGACACGACTTCATCCCTCCTGCCATCCACGCAGGGGGACTCCGCTATCACGGCGCCTCTCCTCTGGTCTCCCGGCTGGTTCACGATGGCGTGGCACGGGCGGTTGCATATCATCAGAACGAGGTCTTTGAGGCGGCACGTATGTTTGCCCGCACAGAAGGGATCATCGTCGCACCGGAGAGCGCCCATGCAGTGAAAGGGGCGATCGATGAGGCACTGAAATGCCGGGAGAGCGGTGAACAGAAGGTCATTCTGTTCAACAACTCCGGGCACGGAGATTTCGATCTGTCCTCTTATGAATCATTTATCCGGGGAAGTCTGGAGGATTACGAATACCCGGCGGAACTGATCCGGGAGTCTCTCGCTCATCTGCCCAAAGGGGCCTAATCTTTTTTCTGCATGGGTCCCGTTTCGCCCTTACTCATCGGATTTGTGATAAATCCCATCGCTGGTATGGGGGGGCGGGTCGCCCTTAAAGGGACAGACGGCCTCTCCGAAGAGGCAGTACGACGCGGGGCTGAGCCCCAGGCCGGAACAAGAGCGATCGCGACGCTGCGCCTTCTCGAGAAGAGCCCGCATCGGTCTTTCCTCACCTGTAGCGGAAAGATGGGTGAGGACCCTCTCAGAGAGAGCGGAATCCGGGATTACCGGGTCGTGTACCACAGCCACGATCCGAGCACCGCGGAAGACACCCGCCACGCATGCCAGGAATTCGTAAAAAGGGGGGTCTCCCTGATCCTGTTCTGTGGGGGTGACGGCACCGCCCGCGATGTCTATTCGGTCGCCGGAGACCGGATCCCCATCCTGGGTATCCCGGCAGGCGTGAAGATGTACTCCGCGGTGTTCGGTGTGAATCCCGCGGCGGTCGCGGAGATTCTGAACCGGATGGGAGAAGCGATCAACCGTGACTCTGAAGT
>JAJRCO010000352.1 GCA_028678905.1 Methanomicrobiales archaeon | reverse complement strand
CCGCCTTCGTCTCTTTTGCCGGTTTGCTTTCCTTGGTCTCTTTTGCCATCCAAACCCTCCATTCCGTGGATGTGAGCTTGAGCGCTGAGGGAGGGATTTGAACCCTCGAGTCCCGCAGGGGACACAGGTTTAGCAAACCTGCGCCATACCAGGCTTGGCTACCTCAACAGGGAATCTCGCATCTTTCGATACTCGCGGTGCGGGATCCACCGCTCCATGAATGGTGCTAATGTTATCTGGGGGGAGCCGTATTAATGATTGTGGTGTTGCCCCGCACCTCGCCGCGGGCGATCAGGGCAGAGGTGACCAGAGGCAGGGAGATGGTGGCGTCACAGAAGCACTGCACCCGGGGCGCTTCCGGGGCCTCTTTTCCCCAGCTGATCGCCTCCTCAAAGGTGCATCCGGAGAGGCCGCCCCAGTGGGGGGCGTCGGTGGTGTACTGGATGGCGTAATCGTGCCCACGGCGCTGCTGATTGTGGATGGACGCGATCACCTGGGTCTGCTGGATGAAGTTTTTCGGTACACCACCCCCGACATAAACCACACCGGTCTTTTTTGCATTTTCTACCAGCTTGGTAATCTGGTCGGTATCTGCAATCTGATCTACATCGACCTCCACACCCTGCCGGCGGGCAATGACCAATCCTATTCCGATGGAAGAATCACATAGAGCGGGGACGAAGATGGGGACACCGTGGTTCACCGCTTCTGAGACAAAGGAGGTTCCCTGCGGTCTTTCCGCGATGATCTTCCGGCCCAGTCTCTCCACGAAATCAGGAGAGGACCCCCGGTAGGGGGCGATATCCCGAGCAAAACGAGCGATGAACTGGTCCACCCCCCGAAACTCTTCCTCGTAGGCAAAGACGTCATAGATGCGGTCTATTCCCTGTTCGAACAGGACCTGATCATCCGCGTGGTGATATCCAAGGTAGTGGCGGATACCCAGGTGTTCACAGAGGTCATGGAACACATTGGCACCGGTCGACACGATTACGTCAATGTAGCGATGGCGGATCAATTCCGTGACACAGGCCTGCATCCCGGCCGGAATCATGGCTCCGGAGAGCCCGAAGAAGATGGTGCACTCCGGATCCCGGATCATCCGGGACCAGACCTCGACCGATTCCCCCAGTCTCCTTCCCTGGAAGCCGGTGAGGCTCATCGACCTAAGTAGATCTGCCACATTGCTCGTTGGTATCACCGGTTGCCGGGGCTTCATACAATTCCCATACCTCTTTTAGCGGGAGGGTAATAAGGGTTGAGGATAAAAAAAGAGGCGAAGAATCGAGCGTTACCGGCGCAGGGACAGGAACGCCACGATCAGGCCGATGAGGGAGAGGATTGCCACGTAGGGGAACACTCCCAGATAGGACCCGGTGGATCCCCTGATGAATCCGGCCAGCATAGGTCCGACAATCGCCCCCGCTCCATAAGCCAGGAAGACCACGCCATAGCAGCGGGGGTAGTCACAGGTACCAAAAAAGGTGCCCGTGGTGGTGGGGGCGATGGCCAACCAGCCTCCCAGGCACCCCCAGAGAATAGCGAAAGACAGTATGTACACTGGCACGGTGGGAACCTGCCACATCAACAGAGAGGCCGCCCCGATGAGGACGAACGAGAGAATGGCGGTGTTGCGGGGTTTCAGCCAGTCGGTGAGCGAACCGAAAACGGGCCTGCCTCCACCGTTGAAAATCGCAAAAAAACCGACGAGGAGCGTGGCGAGCCCGCTTTCGATCGCTACCACTTCTGTGCCTACGGGTTTGGCAATGGAGATAGCGGTGAGCCCTGCAAGGCAGCCGATGAAATAGCATAACCACAGGCCGTAGAAAGCAGATGTGCGGATCATCTCACTTCGGTTGCATTCGCAGGAGATCGCGCCGGCCGCGGGTGCAGGGGCCGCCCAGCCTGCAGGGGCCCACCCCGCAGGAGGGAAGCGGAGCGGCAGCGCAAGCAGGATGATCAGGACGATGAAACCGATTCCGAAGATGCGGAATGTGTTCATCACCCCCGTAGAAGAGATGAAATAACCGGCTATATTTGCGATGAAGAAGGCGGAGAAACCGAAACCCAGCACGGTGAGGCCGGTGGCCAGGCCGCGCCGGTCCGGGAACCAGCGGGCGGCGACAGCGACCGGCACCCCGTAGGCAATACCCACTCCGATTCCTCCGACTACCCCGTACACCAGGTACAGCATCTGGACAGAAGTAACGATGGATGCCAGCAACCAGCCAAGGCCGGTTAGGATCCCTCCTACGATAGTTATGTTCCGTGGACCAAAGGTATCAATATACTTCCCGGTCAGCGGCATGGCGATGGCAAAGAACGCGAGAAAGACGGAGAACGGTAGGAGCACCTCCGCAGCAGTGACCGTCTGATGGAGCTCCGTAGTAAAAAACGTGGTGAGCGGATTGACAAAAACGCTCCAGGAATAGATGCTGCCCAGGCAGAGATTGATGATCAATCCCACCAGTATCAGACCCCATCTTCCTTTTTCCGGGGTCATTCCAAAGAGCTGCAGATCGCGGGATTCCTCTTCCATATAATTGTCATTATTAATCATTTAGAATATTAATCTGACGGTTGAAAATGTCCCCGGAAACATATAGTCAGATTACCAAGAATCTTCCGTTCGGTCCGATCACAATCAATGATCGGGAGGTCCATCGTCTTATTTCCCACGATTTGATCAGGATTTCCTTTCGGGTCTTGAAAGGTTTAGGGATGCAAGACCCCATGCTGCCGGACCGAATATGGTAAAGACAGACGGACCTTCTGGTCCCACTTTTGGTCCATCTGCTTTATTCCACGACCGGGGATGCGAATTTGTCGAAAGGGTTCGTCCGCATGGCTAGAGAGAAGAGGTATGGATATGACTCTTTCAGGTATTGCATGTAGTCCAGCCATTCCAGCGCGATCAGTCGGTAACTTCGCCTCATATCGTTGGCAAGATGTTCGAGGTCCGATTCAGGCAGGTCCTCAATCGTCCCCCGGTAGCCGAGCTCCTCTGCAAGATGAAAAAGGGCCTGGAGTGCCTCCGTAAACTGCTCCTGCTCAAAGACCATCGGATTTTCAAGGAGCCGGAGTAGAAAATCCCTTCTCTGGAAAAGAAATTCGCGAAGCTCTTTTAGATCCGCCCGTTTCATGTCCAGGCGGTATCCCCGGGCATGGAGGGTAGCGCTGACCCTTTTAAATGCAGAATCAGTCCATTCTCCGGTAACGATGAGATCGTGGCGGATCTCTTCGATCTCTGGATCGAGCCGGCAAAACCTTACCAGTAGTTTCATCCCTATCTCGCTGAAGAACGCTCCTACAAGCAGATTCAGTTTATTGAGCCGGACCTGCTGGTCTCTGCGGTTAAAAAAGACTTCCAGGGAATTTACCACTACCCCGACAAAACTTCCGACCCCAACCACAATCACAAACATGGCCAGAACCTTACCCTGAGTGGTTATGGGATGGATATCACCATACCCGACTGTGGCAATGGTGACCACACAGAAATACAGAGCATCGATAGCCGAGAGCCCCTCCGTGACCATGAAACCGGGGACCCCGATTACGATTACCGCCACGATGAGGAGGACATAGACGCGGAAAAGCGAGGATGTCAGGGCCATGCATGGTAGTAACAGGTGGATGACTTAAAGAATTCGGTGCTTCGGATGCTTGTCTCCTGTAGGAAAGACGATCGCCACGATAGCGCGGATTGACTGAAAAAAAACGACTGATGAGCGTCCTGGATCAATGGATCCAAGGGCATCAGAACCAACCCGGGATGTAAGGATCTCTATCCAGCAAAACGGGTGAATGAATCCAACCAAAATTGACCTTTGATATAAAAAGGGATTAGAGCGCCTGGATGACCGAATGGCGGGTCACAAGCCCTTCGATCACGCCATTTCTCGTGACGGGTATGCTGCTGATGCCCTTTTTCAGCATCGTGTCCACCATCGCTTCGATTCCTGTGGAGACCTCCATAGTCAGAACCGGCGCACTCATGATGTCCCGTACGATCATGTTGCGGATGCGATGATCCTGGTACTTGTCCTCCACCACCTCGCGGAATGACCGCATCGCAGTGGCGACATCTGTTTCGGTCACGATTCCTATGATGCCGCTGTTGTCCTTTACGATAAACTTGGAAATGCCTTCATCCAGCATCCTTCTGCGTAGGTGGACCACCCGTTCATCGGCCAGGATGGAATGGGCCGGCTCCAGCATTTCCTCTACCGCCACCTGGGGCTTCACCACTTTCAGCATGTCACCCGTGGTCACCTGACCCAGCAGGCGGTGTTCTCGGTCCAGAACCACTACCAGTTTGTAGCGCTGGAGCAGGGGAATCGCCACATCGATCCCCTGGTCGGGATAGGCAGAGGTAAAATCATCCTCTACCGTGGTGGCGACATGGATTGCGTTGGGAGACAGATTTGAATTCCTCCGGCTTCCCATAATTTCTGCGATCGATTTCCGGGATACGGTCCCGATGACACTCCCATTCTGGGTCACAATGAGTGGGTCCGCACCCTCTGCAAGCATCTTGTCCAGTGCTTCGGTAACAGAAGCAGATTTGGCAATGCTGATCGCCTTTGACATGATATCTTTGATGCCGATCTGGTTCATTTGGCCACCTCCCTGATGATATCGTCTCTTTTTACGATGCCCCGTACATCCCCCTGGCTCTCTACGACGAGGCTGGTGATGCGGTGCTCCCGCATGATCCGCACCAGTTCACTGACCGAGGTATCTGGCGCGACCGTGATTACGGGCCGGTTCATGACATCTTCCGCAACTGCGGAAACATCCATCACATACCGGAACCGTTTCGGTCCGGCATATCGCTCTTTCCGGAGGATGGTCACGTCTTTTTCAGTTACTCCGGAATCACTCATATACTCGAAAAAGGCAAGATTGGACTCGGTGATGATGCCGGCCAGGGTCCCGTCATCATTCATTACCAGGATTTTATCATTTCTCTCCCTCATCAAGTTGATGATGTGATCGAGAGAATGGTACCGGCTGATGGTGACCACGTCGCTCATCAGATCCTCCGCGGTTAGTCCGAGGTTCCGGATCAGGTTGGACTTGAGGAGGTCTGATTTAGTAACGATCCCCACCACCCGGTCCGCTTCTGCAACGGGAATACCACTGATGTTGTTATTTACCATCAGGCTCGCGATATCCTTGGTTCCGGTCTCCGGAGTGATGGTGATCGGATCCGGTGTCATCAGCACCCGCACCGGAATCCGGTCGATTGGGCGTCTTCTCCAGACGGGTTCAGTGTGCCGCAGTCCATAGGCAATATCCTTTCGGGTGATAATGCCTTCCAGCTGTTCATCGCCTTCCATCACCGGAAGGCGGGACACTCGGTGCTTCAGCATCAGATTTCTGGCATGCGCCACATGTTCATTTGCCGAAACGATATAGACGGGGGAAGACATCAAGTCCGATGCAATCATCACCGTTCACTCCTGTGAAAATGCGGTCACCATATCGTACTCGGTGACCAGTCCCACCAGGCGGGTGTCTTCGATAACTGGCAGCGCCCCGATTCCTTTATCCAACATGTCTCGTGTGGCATCATTGATGCTCGTCTTCGGAGTGGTGGTGTGCAGGTTTCCGGAAACGAGGGTGCGGACGGGCAGGCTCATTACCTCCGTAATATTGCCGGTCACGATCTTCTGGAATACCTGCCCGCTTCCCAAGTAGCGCACGATGTCACTATTGGTGATAATACCGAATAGCACATCATCGCTCACCACCGGAAGACGGCGGAAGCGATGCCGTATCATCTCCCGGGTGGCCATACCTATCGGGCTCTCGGGGGAGGTCACTTTAAGCCCGGTAGTCATCGCATCCTCTACGAAAAGAGAACTCTTTTCCAGGGAGAGCGTCTTCATCACATCCCTTTCGGTCACGATTCCGATCACTACCCCTCCCTCGTGGGTGATGGGAATTCCTCCGATCTTCTTCTTTACAATGATCTCAATGGCATCATCTAGCCGGGAAGTCTTGGGAAGAGTGACCACGTCCTTGGTCATTATCTCACGCACACTGTCATTGATGGCGGGCAAAAAATTTCCGTTGTGTTTGACCTGTACAAGATTATACTTGTCTCCCCCTCCCATGAGATCGATTATATCCCCCGCGGTGACGATTCCCCGCAGCTTGTGGGTTCCCGCATCGGTGATCGGCAGCCTCCGGAAGCCACATTCCGTCATGGTCTTGACCGCCCCCATGATGGTCGAAGTAGGTGCGACTGATACCACCTCACGGCTGGCAATCGCCATGATCTCGCCTTCCTGGTGGGCTTTTCGTGCTTCGAAGTTTATGGGGCCCCGGTCCATTTTTCCGGGCATTTTCAGCAGCCTGTCGGCTGATTTATTACCCTGGTTATTTCGGTGCATATATTTCTCCTCGCTAAATAAAATTCAGGGAATTACCAGTGCTTTCAGGACATCGTGCCGGTCGATGATGCCTACGATCTTTTCGTCTTCGACCACCGGGATCCGGCTGATATCATGTTTTACCAGATCCGAGGCAGCCCGGGAAAGCTGCTCGTCACGACTGATGGTGACCGCCGGCGTGGTCATAATGGTTTCGACTGCGGTTTTTGCATTGTTTTTCAGGGACCTCATCACATGTCTCTCTCGCAACAGGTCTCTTCGCGAGACCATCCCTACCACGGTTCGTTTCCGCACGACCGGAAATGCGGTATACCCGCTCTCCACGATAAGATTATAGACTTTTTGGAGGGGGGCATCAAAAGAGATGGTGACCGCATTGCGGGTCATGTATTCCCCGACTGTGCCTCGGATCTCGTTTCTTGTGGTCAGGGTGGGGAAGATATCGGAGAGGAGGGCAACACCGAGAATCATCTGTTGGGGATCGGTGACCGCAACACTGTCGGTGGTTCCACTGCGCAGGGTCTGGGCGATAGACTCCAGCGAACCCCCCGGCGACACGGTTGCCGCTCTCTTGATGAATCCTTCGACGGTCACGTTTGACCGGGTGTCCGTGATCCGCAGGACATCGGTGATATCGATGTAGCCGAGTAGCCGCCGTTCTCCATTGTGAATGTACAGTTCACGATAGATATCATCCCGGAGGATCTGGCGGGCTTTGGTAATGTGATCCTGTGGAGTTAAGAGAGGGACATCCCGCATGACTTTTTCGGCTTCGTTCATGTAAGTTTTTCCTCCTCACGGCAGCTGGAACAGAGCATCAGGGAATCCACCCGCCTCAGATCATCGGACATCATGGAGCACCGGTCACAGACGCCCATTTCAACGATGTCATCACGGTTAATCGCCATCAGTTCCTGCATGATCTCGTTTATTTCGCTGGCGATGGAGAGGAGATCACGGACGGTGACGATACCCACGACCTTCTTTCCCTCCACCACCGGTAGTCTTCGCACGTGATGCTTGACCATCATCTGGCCGGCGTCACCCACCGTCTTATCTACGGAAATGGTGATAAGGGGGGTACTCATAACCGTGCTGACCTGAATCGCGCTGGGCTGGATATCTTTTGCCACTACTTTGCAGTTGATATCCTGTTCGGTGATGATACCAATGGGAAGATTGTTCTGTAATACGATGCAGCTTCCCACCTCATCATGGCACATGGCGGATGCTGCTTTTGCGACATTGGCGTGGTAATCGATGGTAGTTGGATGAGACTGCATGACCTCACGCAGAGGAACACGTGTCTCAACCTCCATCGATCCGCGTTTTTTCTTCACGGGAGTCACCTGGATCACTGTTCTGTCCCTCTAAAATTTTCCATGATACTATGCGTCATTCCTATTAAATAATGCTCCTGCAGAAACCGTAATTCGTCTCCGTTTCGTCGGTACATAGCATTTAATAAGTATCTACACGAGAAATCATAGTGTACAACACAACGAGGAGCGCAGACGGGACCATGAGCTTTCTGATTCGTGCACGAAAAAAATTCTCACGCTTTCTTCGATTCTTCCTGAAAAAAAACCGTTCCCGTATTGGGATTTACGGTCCCCCCAACGCCGGTAAGACCACTCTTGCAAATCGCATCGTGAGGGACTGGACAGGCGATGCAGTGGGACCGGTCAGTGAAATTCCCCATGAAACACGGCGGGCCCGGCGCAAAGAGAACATCACTATTACCGGAACAAACGGAGGATCGATCGTTATTGATATCGTCGACACCCCCGGTGTGACTACCAAGATCGATTATCACGAATTCCTGGAGTACGGGCTGGATAAAGAAGAGGCGATTGTCAGAGCACGGGAGGCCACAGAAGGCGTCGCAGAAGCGATGCACTGGCTGCGGGAAGACATCGATGGAGTGATCTACGTTCTGGACAGCAGCCTGGATCCGTTCCTGCAGGTAAACATCATGATGGTGGGTATTATTGAGAGCAGGAAGCTGCCTGTAATCATCGTCGCCAACAAGATCGACCTTCCTGACGCCGCCCCCGCCCGCATCAAGAGTGCGTTTCCGCAGCACCCGGTGGTATCCATCTCCGGTCTGGAGGGAAGGAATGTGGAGAATCTCTACGAGCAGATGACCGAATTCTTCGGGTGAACAGTATGCTGCAGGGTGTTCAGATCGATCTCATCTCGGAAGACCGTCTCTCACGGCTCACCTCCATGGAAAAGGTACGTCTCATTCTCGATGACGTCATGGAAGGTAATATCGTGGTGCTGGAGAAAGGACTTGCACCGGACGAGGCAAGTAAACTCATCGAGCTGACCATGAGGGAGATACGGCCAGACGGCTTTTCCGGAATTGAGATGGAGACCTATCCAGAAAGTGAGGCCCCGGCAGGATTATCCGGCATTTTTTCCCGGCTGATGAAGAAGAGGCCGGGGTCCCGTCTTACCGTGATCGGACCCGCCAACCAGATGAAGATGATCAAGAAGGAGAAAGATCTCATCAGTGCATGGGTATCTTCCAGGTAGAGCTATGCCCCATAAATGCGTGAAGTGCGGCCGCGAATTTGAGGATGGATCAACAGAGATCCTGAAGGGTTGTCCCAGCTGTGCCGGGAAAAAATTCCTGTATGTCCGTGAGGAGGAGAGGCATGCAGATGTGCTGGAAGAGAAGCCCATCGAATCCCTTGCTGCCGAAAAAAGAGAGAGCCTTCTTGAAATAAAACCGCAGCGTGGGCAGCGGCCGGAGTTCTATGACCGCATCGAAAGCATCAGGATCCTGGGGCCTGGACGCTACGAATTGAATATCGAGAAACTGGCCAGAAGCGACGATATGGTTCTGGGATTGGGAAAGGAGGGGCAGTACGCGGTGGATATCTCCTCCATGGGCCGGCCTTCGGGTAAACCGGCCAGACCCTCCCGTAAAAAGAAGAAAAAGTGATCCCCTTTTCATGAAAGAATCTTTATCGCCTTCTATTCGAACTAGTATGGATCCACTGCACTGAAAGAAAAATCCACCAGGTGTATAATTTTTGAATGAAAAGATCCACTGGGCAGACGTATTCGCGGCGCAGGTACAGCAGGACCAGGAACACCGCATCGCCACAGGTATCACACCCTCAGGACCCATTCACATCGGGAACATGCGGGAGGTTCTCACTGGAGATCTCGTGTACAAGGCGATCCGGTCCCGGGGTCTCGACGCAGAGCTGCTCTATTTCGCCGATGATTTCGACCCTCTACGTAAGGTGTATCCCTTCCTTCCGAATTCCTTCTCGGCATATGTGGGAAGACCAATCTCCGATATTCCCTGTCCCTGTGGGGAGTGCGGAAGCTATGCCGAACACTTCCTCCGCCCCTTCCTCGAAGCGCTCTCTGAGCTGGATATCTCTCCGCGAGTGATTTACTCTAGCAAGGAGTACCGCAACGGCTCCTATACCGAGGAGATCCGGCAGGCTCTGCAAGGGAAGGAGGTAATCCGGACCATCCTGGAACGGATCTCCGGTCGGTCTCTGCCCGCGGATTGGAGCCCATTTTACCCTATCTGCCGGGGTTGTGGAACGATCAGCAATGCCCGCATCCTTGAACATGATGAAGAGCACCACCGTGTGCGGTATCATTGTGGCTGCGGCGATGAAGGTGTGGCGGATTACTCTCGCGGGGAGGGAAAGCTGGTCTGGCGGGTGGATTGGCCCATGCGCTGGGCGCACTTTGGGATCACCGTAGAGCCTTTCGGGAAGGACCATGCCTCGGCGGGAGGATCCTACGATACCGGCAAGGAGATCGTGCGCAGGATCTACCATACCGAACCCCCTTTTCCTGTGGTCTATGAGTGGATCAGCCTCAAGGGGAAGGGGGAAATGCATTCCTCAAAAGGAGTGGTCATCACCATCAACGAGATGCTGGACATCGTGCCTCCGGAGGTGCTCCGTTACCTGATCGTGCGCACCCGGCCGGAAAAGACCATCGATTTCGACCCGGGAATGGGCCTTATCTCCTTGATCGATGAGTATGACCGGGTGGCGGCGGAGGCGGAAAGCCGGGAGTATGTACTGAGCCGCATATCGTCCATTCCCACCCGCGTCCCCTTCCGTCATATGGTGACGGTGGTTCAGATCGCCCACGACGACCGGGGAATCTTTCAGTGCCTGGCCCGGAGCGGCTACAACGTGGCAGACTACGAGAACATCCTTCGTCAGGCGGAGAGGGTGAAGCACTGGCTGCGTAAGTATGCCCCGGAATCGGTGAAGTTCTCTATCAAAGAAGAACTCCCCGCCGCGGCAGCGCAGCCTGCACCGGCCGTTCGTGCTGCGCTGCAGGAGTACATCCGCATCCTGGAGAATCTGCCCCGCTGGTCCGCTGAAGCGCTACACAACGGGGTGTATGAGGTGGCGGAACGGAGGACGGTTCCGGCGAAGGATATCTTCGTGTCGATCTACCTGGCATTTCTTGGTCAGCAGAGAGGGCCCCGCCT
>JAJRCO010000031.1 GCA_028678905.1 Methanomicrobiales archaeon | reverse complement strand
CAGAAAGTGGAGGATAAAACGAAGAACGTGAAATATCTCTCGCGGTATGGACCGATCATGCTCATCCCGATCATCTGGATTCCGGGGATATCTCTCTTTGGCAGTCCAGTAGTCGGGTGGCTCTTTCGCTGGAACCGGTGGTTTTCCATTCTCTGCATGAGTATCGGCTGGATGATCGCGATTTCCGTTGTTATGGCCACCTCCCTGGGGCTTTTTCAGCTATTCTTCTGAGGATATCGTTCGAATTTCAGGCAAAGCGGAAATAGATCACAGAGAGAGTTGTCCATAAACCATATCAGCCGGTCATCCCCGAGGGAATCCCGATCATTGCACAACACACGATAAGGTGAGGAGTATCGTTCCGGCGGTGAACTGCAATAGTTTTTTTTCCGTGAAACGATGCAAAGTGATATATTCCGTGGTGGTATAGAAGTCGCAAATCAACCAAAAAGACTGGAGATCATTATGAAGACGAAGTATGGTATGGCAAAATGGAAGACGGTGCAATGCCTCCGCTGCGAATATACCTGGTCTACCGATTTGGAGCGCCCGAATGCCTGTCCCCAGTGCAAGTCATACGAATGGGATGCCCCGGGAAGTGATCTGCACCGAAAGCCCAAGAAGGAATAACCATCCCCACCACCGACAACGTGTGGATATGCGACCATCGAAGACGAGAAGCTTTTCGATGAACGGCAACAGGATCGTGTACGATATCCCATCGTGCCGTGAGAGAATCTGATCCGTCACCCGTTCGAGAGAGCCCTAGTCGGGACGATCTTCTTTTCGATCCTGTTTGATGGATCCCCTTGATAATCACGCTCGCACTCATTAGGACTCGGCCAACTGCCAGAGGTATTCAACACCTTCCAGTCGGTCCACAAGACTGGTACCGGCGCCGTTCCGGTAATTTCTTCGAGCCTTCTCGTAGTCCTTAGAATGGGCTGTCCATGCAAAAGGATCATCGGGTGCCACAGTGGTGCAAAAGTCGGAGGTGGAGCAGGGATCAACATTATATTACACTGCCTGCGGAGATATGGTTCCTTCACCTATGGTAAATCGACCCACTTCTGCATTACCTAGCTGAGCCAAATCATTAAACAGGATCATACTTCCAATGGAACAAACCATGGTCAGCCTCTTTACGGGTTCCTGAAAATCGTCAGGCGGTAGTCATATCAATCGTAAATACCGCGGGTTTGATGCGATAGCAAAAAATCGCGGATACATATCATGATCTTGGTGGGCGCCTATTTTAGCTACCGGGCTCGGTGGGAAAAATGGTCTTCAACGTTTCTGACCCTACTGGGGGTGTAGGGATACTGGGGGTAGGAATTTTTCCCGGCAACATCACCCCGGTGCACAATATATTTTCCCTGTTCACGTTTATTATCGGAGGTATGGTGGCCATAGGGTCTTTCGAGGGTCTGAGCGGGTCCTACCGTTACATTTCCGTGCTCCTCGGAAGTATTACGCTCATCGGTCTCATCTTTTCCGGCTATTTCATCCCGATCCTGGGTGACGGCGGCGCGGAACGCTAGGTGGCCTACCTGACCGTCTTCTGGGTAACCGGGCTGGGAGGATATTTCCTGGGTAAGGGGTGTTCTCCTTTCCAAAGAACCTGAATTAATGGCCATGTAATATCAGCAGGAATAAAGATTGGATCCCGAAATCATTTTCTGATCGCTTCTCCTCGGACCGGAAAATTTATCTGAGAGGGGGGGTACAGGCTACCTGCGCCCGCATGAGGGATTCGTCTCAGAGGTCATCACCTGGTAGCCACGCCTTTCCAGCACCTGGATCACCGCTCGATCCCAGGAATCGTCATCGAGAGTCCTGAAAGTGGCGACCTCAGATTCCCAGAATTCAAGGAGCGATGTATCATCTGCACCGAGATGCCTCGACCCCATGATCCGCCCGGCCCGGTTCCCATCCGGATCAAGTATCAGAAGACGCCAGCATCCGAACTCCCGGCACAGTTCCGGCCTGGTAAGATGGATGGTGCAGATGATCTCCTTCTGGTTTGGATCCCTCCGTAGAAAGGGGCATGCCTCAGGCAATTGCTCAAAGATGCTCCGGTCTTCATAAAGGGAGATCTTGTCCGGATCGATCCGGACTATGGTCCGTTCCCCATTATACACGTTATAGAGCTCGAAGGTGTGTTCACTCACCTGGTGTTCGATGCGGTGAATCTGGCTCATCAAGCTGCAGCACTCCCCGCACCGCTGGCAGAAAAACGGCATAGGAGAATAGTCCGGTCAGAATGCAGAGAATATGAAGCTTCTCTGGCGATACCGATCCCATACAGTGGGAGAATTCCCGGAATAAAAAAAATTGAATTCTCCCTCTCTCTTTACTGTAGTTATCATCCTGTAAAATCAGGAAGAGATAGGGGCAGGGATTACTCCCCCATCTCCAGTTTTACCGCCAACTCCATCAGCATTTTTGCATCCAATTCACGGCCCATTTTTTCCAGTGTCTCTGCTTTATTGAAGAGAACATCTGCGTTGGAGGGATCCAGGGCAATCGCAGCATCGTAGCTGCTGAGGGCATCTTCGCATTTACCCATACGATCAAGGCAATTTCCCTTTATATTCCATGCTTTCGCATGTTTTGGGTTCATCCGAAGGACCTGTTCAATGAAATGAAGGGCCTGCTCTGTCTCCCCTTCTGACGCTGCTTCGGCACCTGCCTTGTAAAGATATTCAAGATCGTGTATATCGTCTGATACGCTCATAGATTGTCTCCTAAAATACCAGAGCGAATTCCTCCGCTCACGGACAAATCGCCGTTTAATTTGGCCATTGATAAACATATGCCACCCGTTTCCGCTTACCAATCATGCATTGCGTTTAACTGCAGACATTCTAGTTCAGGATGCATTGAATAGCCAACAGAAACGAATTTGTTATCGGTTCCCAACTTTTTATCGAAGAATCACAAAATTACCTTTGCATGGAAAATGGTATTTTTATCCAATAATGAAGAAGGTTCGATCTGGATAAGACCCCCGATGCCCCAGTCCCCCGGATCTCGTTTCTGTTACCCAACAGTATTTTGTTTTCATGGCACGGATATAATCTCGGCCTCTGCTGGGGGTTCTGACGCAAAATTTTGGAGGCAGAGTGCGGACAGATTTTTTGCCCCAGCCGATCCAGAATCTCTGTAGATGAAAAAATTCCTGCTGCTGCTTATAGTTGTTGCACTATCTTCCGGCTGCGTCCAGCAGAGTCCACCGGTCGCGTGTACCGCGGATGCAAAGATCTGCCCGGATGGAACTGCGGTGGGGCGGGTTCCCCCGGACTGTGAGTTTGCCCCCTGTCCTCCGCTCAATTGCACCTCCTTCTCTGTGGAGCGCTGCCCGCAGGAGTGTTATCTGCCCTCCCTGCGAGGTCTGCAGTTCCCTCAGCTGTCAGGCCGAGGGATTCTGCGCCCGCATGGGGTTTGACCGGAACTGGTCACATCGGGTGAGTTCGCCCGGCTCATCGGTGCCATAATTAACCGGCGCCTATAGATCCTTCGATCTATCCCGGAACAGGTAGTACACGAGAAAGACGGTGAAGACGAACAGGGCCAGCACCAACAGTGCCAGGATGAAATTCGAGAAGAGCAGATTCCAGACAATCTCTGCTCCCAGCGCAAAGAACAGGGCTTCGAAGGTGGCCCCTAGACCCATGGCGAACAGGATCCTCCCCGGTGAGAGGCCCATCATCCAGCCGATCAGGGGTGCCCCTGTTCCTCCCGTTCCCTGGAAGGGTAGCCACACAAAGAAGGCCAAGCCCCACATCCCCCACCGCGAAAGCCAGGGCCATCGCGTGATGTATTCTCTCCCCCGGGAGAGGAAACGGTACGTCCAGGAGCCCAGATAGGGGATGTGGAACACCAGATTGAGATTCAGGATCATGAACAGGCAGGTGATGATATCCTGAACGATCACCGTAATCGCCATCAGCCACCAGGGGAGACCGAGGATGATTCCTACCGGGATGATCGATTCCTTTCCCGAAGGAGGAATATAATATGCGAGCATCAGACTTCCGAGGATCAGGGCCTGATCGGATGGAAGGATGAGGAAACTTCCCAGGAAATAGGACATAATCAGAAGAAATGGCAGCAGCAGCCGGATAGCCGGGTTGGGGAGGTAGACTTCACGGATCCGAGGGAACCATTCTATTGTAGGGGCCTCCGGCATAACGCAGAAAGGTTGAACGCGGGGAAGCATTAGGACTTCCCTCAAACCGGCCATCCGCAAAAAAACAGGAGCGCACCACCAACGGCTATACCGCATGGAGTGTGCTGACGGGTCGGGTGATCATCACAATCAGGATGCTCCAGAATAGAGGAACGTTATACCGGAACCTCACACATAGTCCTGTGAAGAGTAATTGAAATATTCCCATGACGACCTCAAAACCGTTCTACCGGAAAAATCAAGCCGCCTCCGTCATGGGATAGTTATTCATGCCTCCAAAACCATGGCTCTCAATTTAACCGGTGGGATTACAGACCATCACCATCCCGAGAAATGAGGTGGAAATAAATATTCGGGATTTAGGAATCTCTGTTACCTCTCAATTTGCAGGAATCCGACCCCAACCCGGACTCCAGAAGGTCTGGGGGCTTTTTTACTCATCGACTTTCAATACTTGTCAATGAGAGTCATTCGGTCCCGATCGCACACTTAGGTCCTTGCAGGATTCCAATCTCCCAAAATGTTAGTCGTGTACTAAAGGGAGTTGTGTTTTTTTACTATCCAGTCGTTAAATCACGATATGTCAAAATAGTCTTTTGCAGGGAGTAATAACAGAATTAAT
>JAJRCO010000335.1 GCA_028678905.1 Methanomicrobiales archaeon | reverse complement strand
GCTGCCAGAGCGCCATGTCGGTCGAGGAGGCCAAGAAGGTCGCCGCGTCCTTCGCCGGCACGTCGTTCGTCCCGCCGCCTCGTACGATCCACGACATCGTGGTGATGCTCGACCAGCAACCACCCGCGGATGCGGTTGCGCTGAAGACCACCCTGGCTCGGCTGAAGCAGACACCGCCGAACACGACTGACCTCCGGGACCTATCGGCTTTCTACCTCACTCGAGGGGTCTGGGCCTATCACCTCGGCCGGGTCAGGCAAGCGATCGAGGATTTGCGGCGAGCAGTGGATTATGCGAGGCAGGGTCGGTCAGGAAGGGAACACGTTGTCCTCCAGGCACTCGCCCATGCTGAGTCCCAGGGCGGTAGCTTCTCGAGTTCGGTCACACATCTCAGGCAAGCCATCAGCCGAGTTACCCAGGAATCGAGGGGCTACCTCATCATCTTCCATGCCTTCCTGGCAGCCAGCGAGGCAGCCGCCGGGGACCTCACGGCGGCCGACGCATCGCTCGGGGAAATGAGAAAGGTCCTGGCCGAATCCGCGGGTTGGCAGGCCCTAAGCCCCGCCCAGAGCGCGGTCCTTTGGAGATTCGCGGCATCGGGTGAGGCCGCCGTGGCCGGAGCGAGGGGGCAGCTCGCGAAAGCTGAAGGCTTCTATCGCGACGCCGTGGCGAACGCGAGCCGGGCCGTGGACCTCGGTTTTAGGCAGCACGACGATCCGGCCCTTCCGGACTACACGGAGGTCGTCAACAGGCTTCGGGTCCCGCTGATCAATGTCTTGATCCGGGAGGGCCGTCTGCTCGAGGCAGAGAACGAGGCCCGGGCGTCCCTGCGCGAAACGGTGCGGACCCAGGGGCGCTATTCAATGAACACGGCCTTGCAGTTGGAGCCGCTCGTCCGGGTCGTCGCCGAGCAGGGACGCTACGCTGAGGCTGAGACCCTGGCGCGAGTCTTGGGCGACATCCTCGACAAGGTCGGGGCTTTATCTGAATCCGTCGTTAGAGCGCGCGCCTGGGACATGCTGGGCGAGGTCTTGGCCGCCCAGGGACGCTGGGCCGAGGCGTTGGCTGCTTATGACCAGCTCCGCGATGGGATGAAGGAGGACGCTGAGACCTACGAGAAGCTCTTCGCAGGCAGCGTGACCCGGGCTCTCGCTCTCGTGCAAGGCGGCCGCGCTCAGGAGGCGGTCGCCGCGCTGGATCGCCAGCTCGCGCGAGTCGGGCTTGCGTTGGGTGACAACGACCCAAGCGTGGCCGAGGTTCACGGCGCGCTCGGCGTCGCCCACGCGGCCCTGGGAAACCAGCCCCGAGGTCTCGACAAGTTCGGACGTGCCAGCGTGGTGCTCCTCGCGTCCCGTCCAGAGGAGGCCGCCGGTGCAACTTGGGCCTTGGCGCAGCAGCGTCGGCGGCTGATCCT
>JAJRCO010000361.1 GCA_028678905.1 Methanomicrobiales archaeon | reverse complement strand
CCATCGCCGTCGATTACCAGACGGACGACGCCACGGACGCAACGGCGTGGACGAACGCGGGGACGGCGAGTACCTCGCCTCAACAGTCCATCACCGTGAACGTCGGCGACAAGAAGCGCATCCGCTTCCGCTGGCGTCTGCTTACGTCAGTGTACACGGCCCCCGCCAAACTCGTCGCGACGGTTGTCAAGGCGTTCGCGCGTGCGCCCGTGAAATACTTCTACAACATCACGTTCCGTTGCGGACACAACCAGCGAACGTACACGGGATTGCCCGACCACGACCCGGATACCCTGTTGAACCAATTGGAGTCATGGGCCGAGAGTGCAACACCATTGACAATGAGATGCGTACTCGAAAGACTGGACAACAAGACGGTTGTCGTCGAGCCGCCGGGGATTGCGCGGAAGACGTGGAACAAAGTTCAGTCCTGGTTTACCGGCGTGGCGACGGTGACGATCCGTGAAACGTAAGACGGAGAAGCCGTTCCACTGGAACACCCGGCTGCCCAAGTCCGCGGTTGGTACGCTGAACCGCCCGACGCCCGATAAGACGGCCGAGGTGCTGTTTGGTGTAGTCCAGGGCCAGCCCGCCAGCGACATCGAGGAACGGTTGTACCGCGCGCTCGACAAGAAGTTCGGCGCGCAGCACATCGAGTTCCAGCCGTCATATCTGGGGCCGAAGAACGTGAGTGATGTCAGGCCGGACTTTGCCGTTTACGGCGGGCCGACGGTAATCATTATCTACGCCGACGGCGAGTTTGCGCACGGGACGGCCGCGGACATAGAACACGACAAGCTACAGGACGCCAGGTTGTTTGCGGAGATGCAGGGACACATAGACTTCCCGGTTCACATTCCGGGAAGGGAACTCGCCACCGCGGAACTAGCGAGGGTGGCGGTGGACAAGAGGTGGTAGTTGGCTAAGCTGGGCGATCTGTTGAGAACCATTCTAGAGAAGAAGTTAACTTCTGGCGAGGAGGTAGACCAGCTCGTCCGCGATTCCAACTTCCTCCAACTAAATACTTCCGGCCTCACAAGTCTGTTGCGCGGCAACGAAATCATCCTGCCACTACTTATCCGCGACCGCATGGAGTCAACGGTATTCAATGCCTCCCAGGGATGGCAGATCAAGGGCGACGGCACGGCCACATTCCGCGGCGTCACGATTTCCGGCGGCAGCCTGCGGATAACAAGTGGCGGCGCGCTCAAGATCGACCTACAAACGGACGGGGACGCATTCTTCGGTAGCGACTTGGCGGCAGCGGGAACCACGGCATTTTCCGTGTTCTCAAACGCGCAGACCTACAACGGCGAGAGCATGGGCGCGGGAGACATGCTTCTGGGAGACAACTCCAGCGGCAAGCCGAATGTTCTGTGGGATGTATCGGCGGGCAAACTTTTCGTTAGGACAGGGACAACGGTAGCGGGCGAGATAACGGGGGGGACATTCAAGCAGTACGGGGCGTGGGTCGCATGCTCAACCCAGACCA
The DNA here is from genome assembly GCA_028678905.1 of Methanomicrobiales archaeon. Taxonomy (GTDB): domain Archaea; phylum Halobacteriota; class Methanomicrobia; order Methanomicrobiales; family JACTUA01; genus JAJRCM01. Next base: position 364 of record JAJRCO010000361.1, on the reverse strand, counting down.
TAACTAACAACACGTCGACGCTGATTGTCCCAGACCTAGAGGTTGCCGACGACGCCAGCTTCTACAACCCGACGGTGAACTACGTCAAGAACCCGTCGTTCGAGGTCAACGTCACGGATGACTGGACGCGTAGTAGCGCGGTTGTGGGGACCCTGGCGCAAACAACCGATTGGGCGGTGTATGGCACTGGGGCGGCTAAATATACATGCGGTGCCTCATTTCATTACATCGAGAGCACGGCCGGCGTTTCTGTACCTAATGGGGCAACCGTTAGCATTCGGGGGAGTATGCGGGCCAATACTGCCCCGACCGCGGGAAAGATGTATGTCATTTGTCGGGACACGACCAACGGGGCCAATCGAGT
>JAJRCO010000152.1 GCA_028678905.1 Methanomicrobiales archaeon | reverse complement strand
GTGCGTTCGCCCGCACCGGAAGACCCTTCACCGCTTTCTCCGCATTCGCCAACTTCAGACCACTCCGCCGCACGCGCGACCCGTAGGCGAAGGCCCACGCGACCGCCGCGCCGATCTCGATGAAGAAGAGGATGAGCCATGCCGAAACGAAACCCAACCACGGAATCCACGGTCCGATGGGCTTGAAGAGGTTGAACTGATACAAACCCCCGACGAGATTTCCCGTCGCTCCCGCGAGACCTTGGGTAGTGTTTCCCGTCAGCCATTGCCCGCTCTGCACTTGACGTACTTCGCTGATGGACGTCCCGTTCACGAGATAGTTGAGGCCGTAGCTCGGCATCTTTCTGGAGATGTTGATGTAGCCGAGGATGCCGAAGTTGGCGTTGTAGAGAGTGAAATTCAAAAAGTACGTCGTGCCCACGTTGAGCGGGAAGGTGTACCAACCACGAGGCGGGAGAAAGACGATCATGGGCGTCCCGCCCGCCGGTTGAACGGTCAAGTTCGTGTAGGCGTCCCTCATGTTGTAGGAATTGAGGAGGGCGAAGGGGATGTCGACCCTCCAGATGAAGGGCGTACTCGTGATGATCTTCGCCCCCGTGTAGAGCCGGTTCCCCCAGAAGTCGCTCACGTTCAGTCGGTCGTAGCTGGAGAGATTGGACAGGATGATGTCCGGGCGCGGGACCGGATAGGTGGTGCCGTTGTTCTCGCTCAGGGTGACGGAGAACAGGTAGCTCGGCAGGCCGAGTCCGCTCGCCACTTCCCCGCTGCACGGACCCGACGAGCAAACGAACGCCGTGTAGACGGTCGCGGTCGGGAGCTGGTACTGAACCGTCACGAACGGCTTTGAGGTCGTGGAGTTGGTGGAGTACATGGTCATGTACTCCGACGAGCACGCGAACCAGAATGCACAATCAGAGAAGAGGAATTCCAGGCCATGATTTGCGGTCGCGCCAGAGAACCATGATTGAACCTGTCCGGTTATGTCGAAGGCGAACGGCTGCTGAAACGTCGGTG
>JAJRCO010000301.1 GCA_028678905.1 Methanomicrobiales archaeon | reverse complement strand
ACAAATAGATGTGACAGGATATATGAATATGTCTATGGGAATTCTCCTCGGGATTACAATGACGTATATCCGCGCCCTCATCGAAAGAAAGGATATCTCTGGTCTCATCCGTTCGGTAACCCTGTCCGATTACGTCGGATTTTCCGAGACGATCCATGCCCTGAAAGGTCTGGGCGAGGAAGCGCTGGATCCCCTGTTCCATGCGTTGAATGATCCGGACATAAGAATCCGGGGTATCGCCGCGCTGGTGCTGGGAGAGCTGCGGGATCCCCGGGCGGTGGGACCATTGATCCGGTTGTTCGGGGATGAGGAATGGCATGTCCGGTTTTATGCTGTCCTTTCTCTGGGTTTGATCGGGGAAGCGGCTCTCGAACCGCTCATGCAGGCGATCGAAAGCACTGACCCGGAAGTACGCAGAGAGGCAGCACGAGCGCTGGGCGAGCTGCGGAATCCCCGGGCGACACCAGTCCTGACCACCGCCCTGGAGGATTCCGACAAATTTGTACGCATCGTCGCTGCCTGGGCACTAGGAGAAATACAGGATCTCCGTTCTGTTGAACCCCTGATCCACCTGTTGGACGATCCTGATGAGGAGGTACGTTCACGGGGGGCGATAGCCCTTTCCTGGCTACGCACGCCCGCCACGCTCACCGCATTGATCGAGGCGCTACAGACCGCGAACGTGGGTATCCGGATGGAAGCAGCCTCAGCCCTGGGGGAGTTGAATGATCCCCTGGCTGTTGACCCTCTCATCGGGCTGCTCGGCGATGGCAATTCTATCGTTCGCAGGAACGCCGCGATCGCACTGGGGAAGCTCGGAGACACTCGGGCCGTAGAACCGCTGATCCACCTGTTGAAAGATGAGCACTGGAACGTGCGGGAAGGTGCTGCGATTGCCCTGGGCAGGATCGGGAATCCTCAGGCGCTGGAACCCCTCCGGGAAGTACTGAAAGACTTGGAATACAAGTATGTCCAGACCGCAGCACGTTCGGCACTGGAAGCAATCGAAAAAACCTGTCCTGCAGAGCCGGCCGGTAAATAGCTCCGGTGCGCTCCCTTTTTCCGAGGTACCGCAGAATCCGGAATCGGTCACAATCCGAATCTCAATTCAGTAGGAAAGGCGCAATATCACCCGGTTCACATCAGGGCTTAACAGCAGGTTCATAAACCCTCAGTGTGCACATAGAACATAGGGCACAGATTCCTCTTGAATAGAGGACTGATGTCTTCGGATTGCGAATTAGTCTCGCAATTCAAGTAGGTGACACGCAACCTATGGAAAGTTCAGATGAAGGAGATCCTGGGCCTGATAGTTCGTTTAAACTAGTGACGAAAGTCGCTATACCGAAGAAATCTCTTGTTATCAAGACCGTTCAGGCACGGCAAGCGTATGAATATGTGGATAAAAAGGGAAATCCTGTCCTGGGGAAAATCGGAGACACCCGGGTGGAAGTCCTGAAAGACTGTTCTGGCGATGTGCAGAAGATCCTCTGGCTAGAGAGGGGATGGCACAGTAAAAGGACCAGCGACAATTTCATGAAGGCCTTCTATTACACACAGCGGCTGGAACAATTCCTCCGGCGACAGGAATGTGCAGTGATGCCTGAGGTGGTGGATCGCGAACTGCTGCGGCAGATAATCTGACACCCCCGTTCATTCTTTTTTCCGTTTACGTTCCTTCTCAATGTTTATTGCGTAAAAGTCTCAACATTACAAGCAATCAATGATATCGTGGTTTTCCCGCAATCGCACCTCCCTGTGCCCGACCCGTGAAATCGCGCTTCGGGCTACGCGACACCTGAGCAGGGTCCAGAAGAGGAATCTTTTTTCGGAGGACCCAGGGACCATGAAAGCAGCAGAAGGCCGCTGGTACGAATCCATGATCTATGAGATGGTTCTGGACCTGTCCCGGAATTCCAACGACATCAGGGGAGTGGCCGGAAAAGGAGCAGATGCCCGGGGCAGAAAACCGCAGATCGGCCTGGGGCAGAACGGGCTGTTGCATTCTCGTTCTGGCGACATCAAGGTCCGGGGAAACGGACAGGACCTGGCGGAGGTCGATCTCCTCCTGATGGGATCGGATGGGTCCATTGCCTTTGGCGAGATCGTAACCTCTCCGGCTAATATCAGGGATATCGAAGACGAGATCGTATACAAAAAGAAACTCCTGGGATATCTTTTTGGTCAGGATAAGGTGCAATTCATCCTGTTCTCATCGGTCGACATCTCCCGTATGGCGACCATCCGCCGCATCCTCAAGGATCCCGACAACGCGTTCATTGCGACCAACTCCTGCGAGGAGATCCGTAATCTCCTCGATCCGCAGGAGATCTGGGAATGGTCGGAAAAACCCTTCCATTCCCCAAAACTCCTCTCTATCCAGGAATTTCTGGCCACCCGATCCTTCGATTACAAGCAGCTCCACGATCAGAAACGGAAAGAAGTCCTGGATCTCCTCCTCAATGATGGGGTGGTGGTGAAAGGGAAGTCCGGGCGGGAGAAATGGTCACCGGTCAAGAAGATCCTGGTAGGAGCCCTCTATCCTAACGCGGTGCGCATACTTACCTCAAAAATTGTCTTTCGTATCGGGGAACACCGTCTCACCCCCCGAGAAGTGGATACACAGTTTGGGAAGGTGGTGCTCGCGATCAATATACCGGAGGCAGAGCCGGTCTTCTACCTGAAACTGCAGGGCAAGAGAGAATATCTGAAAATGGTGCGGCAGAAAGATGGGACCTTCCGCTGTGAAAGTGCACGCACCAAGAAGATGCTAGGATTTTTCCTGTGGCTGGAATCCATCCAGCCTACTCTGGGTACCGTAGTTACCCAGAAAATCCTATCCTCGCCGGTTTTTACCGCTCCGCTTTTGACCGGATACCGCCGGAGAAAGTGAGATGGGCGGGCTCGTGTTTCCGGTTCGACGAAGATTCTGCCAAAGATAAGGGACTTTTCTGTGGTCACGCCTCAGTCCATCTGATGCAAACTCCTGCTGCAGGCAAGGGCAGGTTCCAGGCGCAGAGACACGAAAGGATTAGGGATGGCGACCCGGTGTTCTCTCTTCGATAGAATAAAATGGATACCCTGCCCATGCTCTGTCAGGAATGGATCTGATTATCGGAAAAGCGACCGGTAAGGATTTCTCAGTCGACGCCCAGGAGCTGGTCACCGGACGGACCTGCATTATCGCACAATCAGGCGCTGGCAAATCCTGGGCGATCGCGGTGATATGTGAACGCCTCTGCCACAGTGGGATTGGATTCTGCATCATCGATACGGAAGGGGAGTATTTCTCTCTAAAAGAAAAGTACCACCTTCTCTGGCTGGGTTCGGACGAACATGCCGATCTGGATATCGATACGATGAATATTCGTGATGTGATGACCAAGGCGATCAAGAACAACACCGCGGTAATCTTTGATGTGTCCGAGACGGAGATGAGGGAGCGGGTCTCCGAGCTGGCCCATGCACTCTACGAGATTGAATCAGAGATAAGACTTCCTTACCTCCTCATGGTAGAAGAGGCGGACAAATTCATCCCCCAATCGAGGGACTCACTCAAGAAGCTGGAGGAGATCTCCCGGAGGGGAAGAAAGCGCGGACTGGGCATGCTGGTGGCCACCCAGCGCCCCTCTTTCGTGAACAAGAATGTGCTCAGCCAGTGCAACAACCAGATTATCGGCAAATTATCGATCGAGAACGACCTTCGGGCGGTGGACCTCTTCTTCGCCTCCCGAAAAGAGGTGGAGGAACTGGCCACCCTGGAGCCAGGGGAGTTTTTTGTCCTGGGAAAGATCACTCCCCGGAAGACCCTGATCACCTTTTCTCCGCGGGAGACCAGGCACCAGGGACTGACTCCCCGACTGTCCCTTCACCCATCGGCCCCTGGTTCATATATCGCGCCGGAACCAGAAAAAAAATCCGCCCCCAGCCACATGCCGGAAAAATCCACCCGATCTATCGGGACGAATCACCAGGGAATCGCCCCGATACTGACCCGCGAAGAAGCATTGGATACTGTTCACCGGAAGCGGAAGAAGGGCTTCCTGGGCCGGAGCGAAGAACATCTTCTCTCTGTCGATCTCGTATACTGGCCGATCATCTCAGTGACCACACGATACCTGGGGGGACTTCTCCGGAAACCACGTGAATCCCACTTCTTCCTGGATGGAAGGGGAGCCCGGATCGTGCGTATCGCGCAGGGTCTTTCCGTCCAGGGTGATCTTTCCCCTTGGTGTGGATTGTCAGCGGAAGCCATCGCGGTGTTCCGTCAGCTTTCCCCAAAAGGGTCGACCGCGCCGGATCTGGAAGCAGCGACCCACTTCCCCCCTGCGGTGATCCGGGAGTCCCTCCGCCGCCTGATGGAAAAAAAGATCGTCACCGAAGGATGTCTTCTCTCCTCAACCAAGTGTTATGTGCCCCTGATTAGGGTGAGGGCACCCCGCCTCTCCTCACTCCAGGAAACCGGAAAACCAGGGTTGATGCCTCTTATTGGGGTGATGAAAGAGATGAAGATCAGCCAGGAGGAGATTCGCTCGTTGTTGAAGGGTCTGGAGCCAACCGCCGAGATCGTCTCCTGGGATGTGTGGTACTATCCACTGTACGAAGCTTTCCTTTCCTCAGCCGGTGGGGACCGTATGTTGTTCGTGGATGGAATCGGGGGAAAATTAGTTCCCCTGACCAGATAATTGATAATGCCGACTATCGTGCCTCTCCGGCATTTCTTTTAGGGACTATCCTTGTGCTTTTCCTGCCATCCTTGCGGAACGAGCTCATTCATAAAAAAGGCTGTAAATCTTATTTTTCACCAATTGAGGGAAAAAGACGAATAGATTTATTAGCTTTGAGGTGAAGTTTTTTTACTATATCACCGAGGTCAGTAATTCGTACTTGATTTCGAGGATCCGGAGGATTTTGACATGAGTACAGGACTGGTTAAGGAAGCGACCCAGTTCATCGAAGAATGGGTGCCGATGAAAAAATACCATTTTGAGGCAAAATATCTCGATGACCTCAAGGCACAGTTGACAAGAAAATTTACCGCGGAAAAGGCATATTATGCAGCCATTAAGAAGAGCTCCGTGATCATCGAGGATGGAAAAGGTCTTGACATTTCGATCAGAAAAAAGGCCGGTGCAGAGGTAGAGCAGGTCGGAATCATCTTTAAAAAAGACCTCCAGCAGCTTTCTGATCTGCAGCGTTTGATCGGGAAGATCGAACAGGAGGGGTCGCAGTATAAGAATATCCTCGTTGTGCTCTACGGCGATACGGATGCAGAAATCCGCGATAAATTGAACTCCTACCTCAATGGTCGTCAGCAGAAGACCACCATCACTGTGATCTCCCGCTGAAATATTCTTTCTTTTTCGCCAGTTTCTACCCAAATCTTAAATAATAACTGTTCTCATCATGATCACGGTAGTTGAGGAGAAGCGACCATGAAGAAGCCTGAGAAGTACAAATGCACATATTGTGGCTACATCTACTCTCCCTTACGGGGTGAGCCCCATCACGGTATCCCTGCGGGTACAGCGTTTGAAGATCTTCCGGAAACCTACATCTGTCCGGTTTGTGGAATGCAGGGTAAGGGACCGATAGGAACATGGGGTTTTGAGCCTTGGATCCCCACCAAATACATCTGTTCAGTGTGCGGGTATATCTACGACCAGGAGCGGGGTGAGCCCCACAATGGTATTCCCATCGGCACCGCCTTTGAGGACCTTCCTGAGACGTATATTTGCCCGGTGTGCGGACTCGATGAGAAGATCACCCGGGAGATTGGTAAGGTCGGCAAGGAAGCTTTCGAAGCGCTTGATATCTGATCCGATCCACCCCTTTTCTCTCAATCCAATCATAAGCCTGCACAGAATTCCTCTTGCTCACCACAGCTCCATTCGGTTTTTGGAAAATCGTGTCGTCCTGAATATTCCTGCGAGGGCTT
>JAJRCO010000145.1 GCA_028678905.1 Methanomicrobiales archaeon | reverse complement strand
TTTACAGTCCCCTTCAAGCTTGAGGGCAACCAGGCGATAGCGAGCGCCTTCCACAATGGGGATTTCAATCTCGAGGCGCTGCTTTTCGGATTCAGCACTGGTCGCCTTAACGTGAGGTTCGCCAATCGAAACGGCTGCGAATCCATGAGATTTGTAATATATGCGTATCTGCTGCAGATCAGAATTCAGCTCTTCCGGAATATAGCGGGCGGCGCCTCCCCAGCGCGCCCAAAAAGGAGCCGGGCAAGCATGCTTCATCTGATTGAGCAGTTCATTCTGCGATAACGAATCGTTGCCAATAAACCGCACGGCCCCAACCTCCAGGCGCTGCCCCTGGTTCACTTTAAAAAGCACGCGAACGGTGTTTCCCTGCTTCTCCGTCGAGATGCTGACATCTGCATTCGGGTGTTTCCGGCTTCTCAAAAAATCCCTGATGGCCAGAGCATTTTTGTTCGCTAACGCTGGATTGAAAGGGGTTGCAGGATGCAGTTCCAGCTTTTCTTTCCGAAGATGCTCGTACAGCTGGTTTTCGAGTCCTTCCTCAACTCCTTCTATGGAGGAGCCGGAGATAAACGGATACTCGCGAACCCGATATACAATGTCCACCTGCCCTTCTCCTGCATCCCTGCTTTGCACCTGGAGATCTTCGAAGAGCCCAAGAGCGTAGAGCTTCTTCAAATCGAGTTGGGACTTAGCCGAGTCAAACGGCATGTTTGGGGCCGAGGATATTTGCCGAAGGATGCTGGCGGCAGAAATCCGCGAATTCCCCTCGATTTCAATGCGCCGGATAATCGGGGCGGGAGATGCATTCAAAGCGGCCGGCATGAAAGCCGTAATGATAAGCAGCACAAACAAAAACATTGTCTATAAGTTTACGGCATTGGTACTTTTCGGTTCCGAAATTATCCCAAAAGGTTTCAAGTCGCAGGTCGAGGGTCTCAGGTTCCAGGTCGCAAAATGCGTTCTTTGACCTGCGACTTGAAACCTGCGACTTGAAACCATTTTGAGGAGTTGACTCACCGGTGGCGGAATGCTAGATTCCAAAAGCAGTCCCTTTTGATGCTACTTCGCTATGGAAAATCCGGCCC
>JAJRCO010000231.1 GCA_028678905.1 Methanomicrobiales archaeon | reverse complement strand
TTTGATTATACTATCTTCGATCATCCTGGTGCGGACAAAAGAGCAGGGGGCTCCGACTTCTCTCTATATCCTACAGCCAAACCCACCCGGCGTGTCCGTAAAACGTGATCCGATAGCGATTCAGTCTGTCCTAGCATTTTTCTCACCGTGTCAACGAAATCATTACCTCATCCTCTATCGTACTATTCCATAGAGGCTATAGTTTCGTGAAGTCCGATCAGACATGCCTGCAATGCGGTCGCTGTTGTGAGCGCTGGGGCTGGGGCCAGAAGGGAATCCCCGCCGATCTCTATCCCTGGCTTGCGGGTAATCACCGGGACATCCTATGTCACGTTATCGTATGGCTCGATAATGGAACTAGGATGAGCGGGAGCGACATCACGACGGCTGAATTGCCTCGCATCTCCAGGGTCCGTTTCTGGCAGAATCCTACCGGAAAGGAGATTCATTATTGTCCCTTTCTGCGCAGATCTGCCGATGGCCGGGCCTGGTGTGGCATCCACGATTGCAAACCGGCCGTATGCCGTGGATTCACTCCCTGGACATGGCAGAACCATGAGTTTTATGGTAATTGCCCGGCCTGCCGGGAAAAATCGTCCTGACGTATTCAACCTATCATGGATTGGCCGAAACTGGTGGACAGTGATATCGTCTGCCGACTGGGAATTATTTATTCTGTTACGTATCTTAGTTTCACGTTTTTATTTTTTAAGAAACACTCAACACATGATCGGTGAAAACACTCGTGACAGAAAACACCTACCACCAGTTTGTGGACGAACTTAGCAGCTTTTTCATTAGTTATTCTTCTGAACCTTATATTTGGAGCGATGGCTATGGCCGTTTGGCATGCAGTTCTTGGTCACGTCCGCAGTCGCAATGGTCCAGACCGGGAATGGGGGGGTATACTCTCCATCCTTCAGTTTTTGGTCGGTGGAGAGGCCGTGGCGTTGGAATCCGCTGGATAGCCTCCAGTGCAGGGATCCTGAAAGGAGTCACTCCCCTGCAACGGAAATGCCGGAGGATGAAGAAACTGGTCCCCGAGGAGGCGATTACAGGACTGATCGTTGAGATGATGGTACAGTACTGGGAAAATTAAATGGTCATTCGCCAGATGATCCTGATCTGCACCCTTGGGGGAAGTGTATTCCTCGCTCTCGGAATAATTAATCTTGTCCAGGGCATCTCCGGAGGATCTGCCATCACGCTGGCACTAGGGCTGTCCGCTGCAGCGATCAATCGTGCGATTGGCATATGGGGGCTTATCTCCTCCTGGTTCCATCGCTATACCGAGGCCTGGAACCAGCGTCTGGACAAACTCTCCCGTTCCGAAGAAACTCTCAGGCATGCGATGGAAGGGAACGGCCCGTGACCAGCAGGAGGACACTTATGAGATCTACTGGGAAATCCTCGTATTCTGCAAAACCCCACGGTCTTTTACCAGCATTATCAATCGTTGCGGTCCGAACTCCAAGATCGGGCAGGAGCATCTGGAATTCCTGTTTAACAAAGGCTACCTTGCCTCTGTGTGGGAAGAGGAAAGGAAGAGTTATCAGGCCACCGTACGAGCGGCCGAATACATTACACTGTTCACCAGTCTCTGTCAGTCCCTGTTCGATACAACACCCGGGTTCAAGCTGTAAACCGAAGTCCTGTGGTTCCAGGCCGGCCCTATCAGGTGGGAGCGGCCCCTTCCTGCGAACAGGAGAACAGTCCGATACGGAATGGATGAAGCTCGGGATACCCGATCCCGGCTTTCACTGCAGGATCGTTATCAAAGATTTCGTGAGCTTCTTCTTCTGATTCCACCCGTAAGACAAGGATGCCGATCGCTCCATCGGTTGCCGCTCCACCAAGGATGATTTTTCCCTGTTCAAACAACCGTTTGGTATACGCGAAGTGTCGCTCCATCACCCTCTTCTCTTCCATGGTCATGGTGGCGATAAAATCCCCATGCTTAGGTCTGAGGATGGATAGGTACTCGTATGAGGCGACCATAGCCTGGTGTATACTATTCACTCTTTTAAAATTTCTCCCTCCATGTCCCGTGGCGTTTTTAGAACATTCATCGTCCCCTGGTGGATCAGGTATCTTGGTGGATTCTACGGTCCATCTTTGTGTCGATATATCGGTAGGTAACGAAATAGTCTGTATGTTGAGTCCTTATCAACCAGTTTATCCCTGCTCGCGCTGCGAAGTGGCTTCATCCTTCGGAAGACCAATGACTTAATGATGGCGAAGATGGTACAGGTAGACCTTACGAGAGGGTTGTCGGAACCCTTCCCTGAGTAAAAAAAGGTTGATCGCATGCACATCATTGAGACCAGAAACCTGACCAAGAGATTCAACTCCCTCACTGCGGTGGACAATCTGTCTCTGCAGATCGAGGAGGGAGAGATCTTTGGCCTGCTGGGCCCTAACGGGGCCGGTAAAACCACGACCCTAATGATGCTCACCACCCTGATCCCTCCCACTTCAGGGACCGCCATCATTAACGGCTTCGATATCGTGAAGGCGCCTGATCAGGTCCGAAAGTCCATTGGGATCGTATTTCAGGATCCCAGTTCCGATGAAACCCTCACGGGATACGAGAACCTGAAGCTACACGGCCTGCTCTACGACATGGACAATGAGTTGCGCGAACAGAGGATCCAGGAGGTGCTCACACTCGTCGAACTCACCGAACGGCAGCACGACGCGGTGAAGAAGTATTCCGGGGGCATGCGGCGCAGACTCGAGCTGGCGCGGGGACTCATGCACCACCCGAAGATCCTGTTTCTGGATGAACCAACTCTGGGCCTTGACCCACAGACCCGGGGGCATATCTGGGTCTATGTGAGGAAGCTGGCGGTGGAGGAGCACATCACAATCATTATCACCACTCATTACATGGACGAGGCAGATCGGCTCTGCGATCGGCTCGCCATCGTGGATCAGGGAAAGATCGTCGCCCTCGGCCCACCAGAGAAACTGAAAAAAGATCTGGGTGGTGATATTATCCGCCTGCGGGGTAAGAATGGCCAGTTCGAAGAGCTTCGCGGCTTGGATTTTGTGAAAGCTGTCCGGAGCAGGGAGGGTGATGTGTATATCACTGTCAAGGACGCGAGTATCCACTTACAGGAAGTACTCAACCGCGTCGGTAAAGTAGATTCGGTGGAGGTGCGACCACTTACACTGGAGGATGTCTTCCTGCACTACACCGGCCGGGCTATCCGTGATGGCTCTCCTGAGGGAGGATGGGCCGAAAAAGCGATGCACGCGGGGAGGAGGTAACCGTGAGCGATCTGAAGGGCATCTATGCCCTATGGTATCGTGAGGTTAAGGTCTTTCAGAGAGAGCGTTCACGGGTGGTCTCCTCGATAATCAATCCCCTTCTCTGGCTCCTGATCATTGGGGGTGGCCTCGGGTCCGTCCTCTCCTTTGGGGGCGTTAACTATCAGAGCTTCATTTACCCCGGGGTTCTCGTTCAGGCTGCACTGTTCTCGGCCGTTTTCTTCGGGGTCTACATTGTCTGGGACAAAAAGATCGATTTTCTCAAAGAGGTGCTGGTCTCACCTATGTCGCGGACCTCCATCTTCATCGGGAAGATTCTTGGAGGATCGACCGACACCCTCTTGCAGTCCTTTATCCTGCTCATTGTCGGCTATCTTTTCGAAGCCACCGGCATACTTACAGGGATCACCTTCAGCCTGCTGTCGGTGGCACTCTCCATTGTGTTCCTGGTGATGACCACCATTGGCCTTGTGAGCATCGGGCTCATCATCGGCTCCCAGATGGAGAGTCCGGAAGGCTTCCAGCTGGTGGTTAGTTTCCTGATCTTCCCCATGTTCTTCCTCTCTGGAGCCCTTTTTCCCATAGAGAACCTGCCCGGATGGCTCTCCCCTTTCGTGATGTTCAATCCCGCCACCTACTCCGTAGACGGTCTGAGAGGTACTCTAGTGGGACTGAACCGCTTTAGCCTGGGTTTGGATTTTCTGGTGATTACCGCGTTTTCTGTGGTGATGATTTTGATCGGGACTTATGCGTTCAGAAAGATGAGGCTATAGGGAATTTTTCCGCATCTTACTTTTTTCCGGGGATATCCGAAAAACAAACTCACTTTCTCGGACCTCTTCGAAGCGCTGATGTAGCACATCCCGTAACAGCACATCCTCACATGATAATCTCTCGTACTCGCATTCCCTATCGGAAGGGTAGCAAAATACCTCTTAAACTGACCTCTTTTTTAAGGGATTCCGAAGAATTCGGCCGGCAGCAAGGTGTGGTTATAGACGGAACCATGCTCCCAACCGTCGGTGTTCTGTTACTCCTCTCTCTCGATATGCTGAAGAAAAACTTGCGACAGCAGAAGTAATCCCGTCACAAAATGGGGGACCGATACGCGTGCTCTTCGCATATCGTGACCTAACTCGGTAATCTCAGGGTCCAGTAATACTTGTGAAAAAAGAGCATTCACCCATATATCTCACGCTTTACAATTCGATCCGAACACTAACCTCGTAATCGTTCCTGTAACCAATGGAGGATCTCCTTCCCAGCCTCCAGATCGAGGATGCGATCCGGCATTATGGTGAAGGCTCGCTTCAGCGGTCAGAGACTCCCTTCCAACTTCAGCACGTTATCAGCAGTATCAGGATAAAGGAAAGCCACATTGCCCTTCCATCCGGTGTCGCCTCCTCTAGATCCTTGCCATCAGACTGCCAATCGACCTGGAGGTTTTTTTTCCGATCACTACAAGAACCGGCGCCGAAATCGGAGTGACGAGTTCGGCAGGATTGGTGGTTCAGATTTCATGGGAGAATGGCTGGTTGGCAGGAACGGCCAGGCTCTGCAATAACATGCTGGCTCCTCCAGGCAAGGAGGGATCGGGGTTAACTACTTTACCGGCCAGAGCGTCGGTTACTGGCCGCCGCGAAGTTGCAGTAGTATATCCGTCCGCTTCAGATCGTGAGCTGTCAGGGCACGCACCTGACTGCGTGCCAGCTTGGTAATCGAACGGTCCGGGGCGCCCATAAGCACAAGACCATGGAATTTTCGGCCCGTAGTCTGAAGCTGATAATGCAGGGCGTGGATGACTCCTTCCTGCTGGTGAGTACGAAGATATGGTCCTGATCCAGTTGGGAATTGACGATCAGAAAGTCAACCGCTCCGGACAATTCATCGGTGTGGCTGCATGGAGATCTTACCCATCATTCGCGGGAAATTCTCTCCTCCATGAGGCCTCGCGATTTCTTTTGTCGTAGCGGAGCGTCATGAATCCTTCCTGGTAAGCGTCTCGGCAAGGAGACGGCTACTGCAGTTCGTTCCAGGGAGCAGCGGCGAGCACCAGTCGCGGTCGGTGGGTCCGCTTCCTGCAACGAAGACGACAGCCGGATGGGGCTTCTTCCCAACCTGGCCGGTGAGACTTGCATAGACCGGAATGTCGTCGACATTTCAGGTCACTTATTCAGACTGGAACTCCTTCTGCATGCGTGGTCTTCTCCGTGCTCATTCATGAAAATGCCTTCCTCCCCGGTGAGTAGGGATGATGATTCTGATGGGCGCCCCAGTACACACGACGCAATGCGGGAAAGAATTTATCCCCAAGCGGATCACGTGGTGCGCCGGGAGTAATGGTAAGAGAGTCGATCACATGCCTATTATCTATTACCAGGAATGGTCGGAAACGCCCATCCCGCAGGATGCGATTCGATGTATACTCTCCAATTACCGTCTTATCGATACTGACCCATCGGCGAATTCTTAAAAAAGATTAGGTGATCTTGATGGAGGGGGGCCTTGCGGGGCAGGCGATGCCAGAGATTTCCTCATCCGATGCTCCTGCAGGGGTGATTTCCTCGAATGCAAAGATTCGGATCTTGACGCACCCAGTGATCTCGCGGGTGTCCAGCTCCGTTCCGAACGTGTGGTGATCGAGAGGTCCGGCACTGGAACGCACCGACCCAAAGTGGATCCAATTGTTGTCCCAGAAAGAACCGTCGGCACTAAACTGGTAATATGCATCCTGGAGCACCGTACTTTGGCCAGTATAATTGAGAGCCCAGGAGACGGTGGCGAGATTGCCTGACCCGCCCGAAGTAACTGCAATGCTGCCATCGATAATATCGATCGCAGCCTGGGCGGTTGGATCCCCGGTATGATTGCTGATCACGGTGAGGTAGGTGGCCGGCATGGGTATACAGGTTCTCGGATTCTCTTCATTACTATAGCAGATGGCGGAATTCTCACCAAAAAGATCTATGAATCCCGCGGTCAGAGCTTTTAAGCGGAATTTCGCCTGCCAGGTCTCTCCGAGCATGATGTTGCCTGCGTACAAATCCAGCCCACTGCTGTTCCACTGGGCGGTCTGGTTGAGAGAGTACGGATAATTGATCACGAGGGTGCCCCGGTCGTTATGAGGAGCCGGTATGGCAATAGCGGGATAGGGCGGAACCGGCAGGTTATTCGGCAGGGGATTTACGGTCTTATTCCATTTGGTCACGTTGGTGGAGACATATTGTTCGTACTGATAGGAAAATACCTGGCCTCCCGGAAGGGATTCGGTGGTATTATCGTAGGTCACGTTCATCCGCTCGAATGACAGATTCATGGCCGTATCCACACTCGCATACTTCTTCAAGTCTTCGGCGATATCCACGTAGATCTCGTCCAGGGCTTTTGCACTGTCAGCGATGTAATACTTCCCTCCGGTGGAGCTGGAAAGGTACAGGAGGATCCGGTCCAGGGAGACCGGGACAGTTGTGCCTTTCTTGAAATATGCGATCGTGTAGATGTGTATGTCATTCTCGTTCGCATAATGCGCCATATCCTGTCGGACATCTGTTTTAGCCCAGGGCGCAAATGCGGTCCAGAGACCCTTCCCGCCCTGGCTCAACTCCACCGGGTCCCGCTCGGCCGGGTAGTACCCCTGGTTGGACGTAGTGCCCGAGCCATCCCATCCCGCCGTAGGATCCCCATACGCGGTCCATTCCGAATCGGTGAGAAGGATGATCCCCCGTACATGACCGGCATGACCGCTGGCATTCAGGGTATTGATTGATTTATACAGGCCGTAACGCATGGGTACCAGTACTGTTCCCTGCGGATCTTTTGAGGGAGCGGTCTGGTTCAGGATGGAGATAATGAACGACAGATTCTTAGTGAGATTGGAATCGATGGTGGCATAATCATCGTAGGTCTTGGGATGGAAGTAATGGGCATCGGTATAGGACTGGTCATCGCTGGCATCGTTATCCACGCCGGGGAGGCTGTAAGTGCTGTTTGCGGCATGGGGAATATTCACGCTGCCGTTAATTCCGAAAGAGACCAGACCGATATAGTTCGATCCACCCTGCAGGTTATAGGTAAAGTTCTGGGTGGCCTCGTAGAGGTAGACCATCTTGTCCTCCATTCGACCCCGGTCTCTATCCCAGTACATATCTTTCAACATCGCCTCCCCGCGATTATTGCAGAGAACGACATCGATGGGTTTGTACTGCACAAAGCCGTCGCCGATCAACCGGATGGCGATATTCACGGAGTCGTTCACTGCCACCAGGGGTGGCTGCAATTCCGTCTCTGCCCGCAGGTATGGGTAATTTTTATACGTAACAGTCAGGGTTCGTGTTCCCAGATCGGCTGAAGTTGCTGTGATCACGGTTGTCCCGTAAGAATCGGGATTCCATGCGTCTTCGTCCTCGAAGGAGGGAAAGGCTCCCGGATAATAGGGGACCATCGCGTAACCGCTTCCATCGGTGGTAGACTCAGCGTTCCTCTGCCAGTCGTCAGGATTGAAAGATGCATTCAAGTCCAGGGGGGATCCACTCCCGACATCGGAAACGATGTCGAACTGTATAACCTCTCCCGCCAGGGGCCTTCCCAGACCGTCCATCAGACGCGCCCGGATGGTGGAGGTACTGTTCGGGTCAATTTCACGGCTCGCTATTACCTCCGGATTTGTGTAGATGACGAATATGGATGGCCCCCCGTTGATGTAGGAGAGCGTATCTGAGCAGAAAATCGTTTCATTTGCGGAGAGCTCGGCGGTGGCAGTGAAGTCCTGAATCACTGTGGAGGGCCCGTGTGCAAGATAGAGTTGTCCCTGATAATTAGTAGTGTAGAACCGGGTATCACTCAGACGACCCTGAGAGTACAGCTTCCAGGTCACACTCATGCCGGGTATCGGATTATTGTACCGGTCATAGACGGTGTAATAGAGCGAAAAGATATCTCTTCCGTTCGCTTCTGCTTCGTGGGGGGCGGATGAATTAGTATCCAGTCTGGAGGTGATAGTTGCGGAAAGGCGAACGGGAACGTCGGGGATCCCGGTCACGGTGATCCAGCGGATGTTATTGACCACCGTTATGGGAGCAACGACCTGAATCACGTTTTTCCCGGCCCGGGTAGGCGTCTGATAGAGAATGCTGGCGCTTCCATTCACTGGAACTGAGATTCTCTCTACGTATGCGGTACCGTTCCAGAACCCGCCATCGTCGTCTGGAGAAGCCAGGAAGGTTATCATTTCACTGTAATCCACCTGTCGCTGGATCTCTACGGGGTTTCCGTACATGTCTTTCAGCTGGACGGTGATGAGGGTGGTATTTCCGACTGTGACCTCGGGAACAAACTCCATCCCGGAGTAGTATTTCGGCAGGGCATGATCCACTTTCTGGATCAGATACGTCTCATTTGATTCTCTGGTCTCTTCGACGGTTACATTCACCCGGATCACAGCCTCGCCACTCTGCGTTCCGGGGGTAAAGACCGCGGAACCCACTTCATCTGCTTCTATGTACTGTTCTGCGCCGGAGGTGATCCTGCCCAGAGCCGGATCCGCACACCAGATCCTTACTATGCTGCTGTACTCGCTGTTCACCCGCACGGTTATGTTTGCACTATCGGCACTTCCTGCAGTCACCCAATCCAAATTGGAAGTTACCGTAATCTGCTCCTGTGTTAGGGCGGAGGCAGATCCGACCCCCAAAAGGATGACGAGCACTGCGATCATCCCGTATTTTTGCAGTATATTCACACACATCACCTAGGTTATATATATAAAATTAATATACTATTATAAAATATATAATTTTCTATAAATTTTATTAAATAAAACTGATATTTTTAAAATTTATTAG
>JAJRCO010000385.1 GCA_028678905.1 Methanomicrobiales archaeon | reverse complement strand
TTTTTAAAATTTATTAGTTTTTTATTATTTTTTTTGATTTATAATGGTATTTTGTGTTTTTAAATTTGTAAAAAATAAAAAACGCTGAATTTATGTTACACTCATGTCCCCATCCCTGGTGAGGTAAATTTACTGGGAAGAATAATACTGAGTAAAATGGACGCCTATCTCAGTTGGGTATGTAAAGAGTTCTGAAGTCCGTTGTAGTTCTTCATCGCGACACACCACGTGGTTAAAAAGAAGAGATCAAGAGTTCGCGAAATCAAACCGGCCGAGCCCGGATATCCGGAGGAAGGATGCGTTCGATCAGGAACTGGGGCACCTGTTCAGAGGTCTTGATGATGAGGTAGAATTCGTCATCGCTGCCCCGTACTCCAATGAAGGTTACGTACATCTGGTAGTTGGTATCGACGATCGGAATACCCAGCATGGTAATGATTGCTCTTCTCTCGGAAATGAGTCGCTGCTCTCCAACCACCAGTCTTTCCCGGTTGTCATCAACATCAATGATTACTTCGTCTTGATAGGATAGCGCGGTTATGGTTGTGGAACCGATATGTTCCTGTTTTCCGTCAGGGAACAGGACATCATACTGGGTGGTCCAGGGGTAGGATGCATTGGCAACCGGAGGCGACTGGTGAACAGTGATGGAGAAGTATGCGGCTAAAACAATGGCGACGATGACAACAACCGCGATAAAAAGTATGGCAGCCCTCCGAGATTTTTTTTTCTGGGCAGATTCCGATCTGGAAGTGCTTTTTTCCGGGATCGAATTCTGCCCACGGGCAGAAAGAGGAGTCCCTTCGCCCCGAGGACCGGCGGACTCTTTTTGGTCTTTTTCTGATTCACCCATGGCAGACCTCTGGCAAAGGAAGGTTGGCGGTACTATTTAAATGTGTCCGGAGTCCCGAATGTTTTCGATGATCCTGATGTTTGATTACACCCGAATTCGGACCCCCCCCCAATGTGGATATCGTGAAGGTTAAATGCTCTCAGTATTTTGTTATCCACGGGCGTTAATTCCAAAATCGATATGAACATGCCGTAAAATTCTGATTTTTCGACATGCAGGTTTTCTTACGGCGGACGGTTGTCTGAATTTGACCAGGATATTGACGATTTGCGTTGCCGGACTATCCAAGTGCATCTATCTTTTTGGACAGGTGAACGGAGGCGGGAATTGAGAATCCCTATCCAACAACATTCCACTGATCGAGTTATTTACAATTTCTTCTTATACCCAGATGCAGGCATGATCGGACCGTGTCAAGGGGAGGATCGGTGGATCTGTACCGAGGGTGATGCACACTCCAGGGGAAAGGGGATATTGATATCTGCTGATCCCGCAAATGGCTTCATCGTGTTCTCGTGACAGAATGATCGAAATAAGCATCTTCAGCGATGACCGTAATTCCTCACATGCTTCCAGGCCCGCTGATATGCTTCGTGCGCCGTCGGATCTTCATAAAGAGAGGGATCCTTGCGGTGGAAGCGGGACCGGTCTTCTCCCACCGGGCAGACCCGGATGCAGATGCCGCAGGGGGATATCCCCTGCCGGTTCAGCTCCGCACTATAGAGGAGGCATGCTTCCTTGTCAGTTAGAACTTCTGGATACCCTCCTTCGCCCAGAGCATGGGCAGGGCAGCAGCGGACGCACTGCAGGCAGCCAGTACAGAGTTCGTCGTTCAAGAGAGGATTGGAGGGAAGGTCTGCCTCGGTGAAGATAGATCCAAAACGAACGCGGGGACCATATTGCGACGTGAGAAGCATATTATTTATTCCGAACGTCCCCAGACCAGCGAGATACGCCGCATGACGGTGGGAAAAAAAGGTAACCGGGTTCTTTTTCAGAGCCTCGAGTCCCCCGTATCCATCGCGGGGAACTGATACGGATGGAAAACCCTGTTCGGTGAGAAATAGGGAGAGACGGTAGGTATATTGATCGAGGAGAAGATTTACGGTGTTATAGAGTTCCCGGTACCAGATAGAAGGAGACGTTTCGAGTACAGGGAGCTGCACGGGAAGACCGATTACGATCACCGAACGGACATCAGGATAGATCGACTGAGGATAGAATTCCGGAGGGATACCAGCAGCAAGGGTCGTGTCCTCCCATCGGTCCACTCCTGCTATCCCCATGAGAGGGATCCCCATCTGCCGACACTGTTCCTCCAGTACCCGTTTCAGGTCTCCATTCATGTACCACCTCTGTGCCATATGCAACATTAAAATATGGAGAAAATGCCACCGAGTGATGACCAACGTCTGGATCTTCTTTGTCTGGATCGGGAACGGGAATGCCATACACCGATCCAGGAGAGAACTCCTTCGGCTGTAGTACCTCCATGAAAATATTTTCAGACGGGCAGTGTGCTTACGGGGTTTTGTCATCTCTCTCTAGTACTGAAGCTACCTTGTGACCGTCTTTTCGGTACTCGTCGGCTCGGAGAAATTTTCCCGTAGTGTATGTTGCCGGCGACACCGTAAAGTAGCTATCGATGAACATGAAATCGAGGGAGGGTTTTTTCGGGCATAAGCATCAACCTCACGCCCGATTCATCCTGGAGGGACAGAATCTGGCCGCTCTACCGAGAATTCCAAATCTCTGCCATCCTGAGGTTTGACGTGCCAGGGCATACGCTGTATCAACATGAATCGTACATAAACTGCAGGGGATCTGAAATTATTCGCTATGAACTTTTGTTATCTCCCTGATGTTTTTCCAGGGAGGACAATACCTCCGTGGCATGGCCAGTGACTCGGACTTTTCGCCATACTTCGACAATCGTTCCCTGCGGATCGATCAGGAATGTGGACCGCTCGACTCCCAGTAGTTCTTTTCCGAATAGCACTTTAGGTCTCCAAACCCGGTAGGCGGTGAGCACGTGGTGCTCAGCATCGCTCAGCAGGACCAGATGCAGCCCGTGTCTCTCCCGGAACTTTCGATGGCTTTCCGGTGTATCGGGGCTCACCCCAATAATCACTGCACCCGATTGTGCAAAATTCTCCAGCTCTCTGTTGAACTGGATGGCCTCGAGGGTACATCCCGGAGTGTTATCCCGGGGATAGAAGTACAGAATCACCCAGTTCCCGCGGAATTTTTCGAGACAGATTTCTGTCTCATCTGTATCCGGAAGACAGAACGGTGGGGCTTCTTCTCCGATCATGGGCTCTTCGGTCCTGGACATAAGACTACCAGCAGTAGCGGCGCTTTGAGACGATCAATGTTACGGTCATCAAATTTCGCAGGTCTCCCGGAGAGGAATCTGTGGTGTTAGAGGATCTGTTCGAATTCGTATCTATCGGAGTCAGACCGGTGTGTGTCAGTATGGAGTGTGCCTTCTGTCAGAACAGGAGGAACATGGACCTTTGTGATCTATATCGAGGGCGGAACCGTCTATCCATTCCTGGAGCGAATGCCGCGTGGTGAAAGATTATCGAACAACTCATCAGGATTTCGTCTGGATCAATTTGATCGTGTAGGCACGAGGTTTTTTGTTCTTTTTCATGTCCCTCACTTTCACTACATAAAAACCGTAACGAGGATCGCGTATTCCGTTATCAAATACCCGTTTCAGGAGAGCAGCGATCGAATAACGATAGGCTGGCGGCAACTGGAAGAAATTCACAACGTCCCGTGCGGTAATCTCTACCTGTCGCGATTCATGCGATGCGAGATACTGACAAATCAGATCAGATATGTAATACCTTTTCTGGGATTTCATGGCTCCGGGCCCTTATGGTAGTTCAACTCAGGAGATTGGTTGATTCGAGGGGTAATTGTCAGGCTTCAGTGTGATGGAGGGCATAAGTATCGGCTTATTTTATATAACTTTCGGCGGGGGTGGATGAGGTAATAAAAAAAATCAGTTTTTTGCGGCATGGAATAATATCATCCTGACCGGATTTCAGGGTTGTGCATGAAGGAGAAGATATTCTGCAATTAAAATTGTCGGGCGCCCTTTGAGGAAAAGAATTAGAAAGTCAGAACCGTGCACACAGGATTTTTAAGGTATATGGTGAGGGGTTCTCCCATCAGTGTTACCTCGAAACCAAGATCCTCCAGTTCGGAAGTTACCCCGTACAGATCTGCACAGGTGCGACACGACCGGAGAATGACCTTTCGTGCATGCAGCCTCTTCAACGAGGCCTGTACCTCCCGGTCTACCGAAGCAAGATGGGAGGAAGGGCCCCACGAAATCAGGGTGATCGTTTTCCACCAGCCTTTATCTGCTGCATTGGCCAGATACATGAACACCATCTTGAGAGCGACATCCCGGTCAGAGGAGGTCCATACTACCACGAGCTCGTCAGCGACTGGCTTGTTCACCGAAAAATCCGGGTTTATCTGATCCTTTGGCATATTCTATCACCAGCTTTTTCTTCGAATCCTTTAGGTCGAAATCGCATCCTGTTAGAGATGTTCGCGGAATATCGATGATTCCACCCCTCCACTGGGGACGAAATAGCGCGAAGAGATGATATGTGTTTGCACGGGGTCTTTTGATCACCCGGCAATGGCCGGGCCGGTGGGCTCCATAGTACTTCCATGGTTGCACGAATCTGTGGGTGCGACCGGATCATTAATGCTTCAATCTCTGCATTTGATCATATAGCTCGTTGTGATTGCTTGGTCATGGCGACTATCTTGATCGCAAGAAGGTTTATCATGTTAGACGTCGCGGAAAGTCCTCACGGTGAGCAAGTTGACAGAACTAGATCTACCACATCATGATATTGCCTGTCCCCATTGCGGGAAACGTTTTTCGAGCCAGAGCAAGTATCTGAAGCATCGCGATAATGAGCACCCTGAACAGTCTAGCCCTCCTGAAGAGAGCTGCACCCGACCCCTTGGCGGAACCTATACCATAAACAAGTAAGAGTGAAAGGTTCGCATTTCGATATGGAAGGAAGGTACCAGCTGGCGGGGTGAGGAGGGGGACTTTCCTAATATCAGAATCATTTTACTTTATACCGTTCAGGACTATGGGAAATGGATCATAGAGATTCAGTCTCTATCGTTTCCACCATCCGGCTCAAATATTCCAGCTGAAATCAAAAGCGAAAGAGAGCCTTGGACTTGAGATTCCATACCAAGATCTTCGATCATGACTCCTGCCGTCAAGGGGAACATCTTTCAGACGGCCAACTCTCCACTGCCTTTGCTCGGGTGTAGGAGACTCCTGAAGCAACCAGGCAGAGGAAGCCCGTAATTGCCATCACCAATGACGCGGCAGAAGAGAGAATCTATGAGCCCGCGTTCAGCACGGGACCGGTATATCCTGAAGCATTGCTACTGGTCACTAAGAGGATGCTTGCAAATGACACGCCCAAGGCCATTCCCAAGTTACGGAAGGTCGCATTGACGCTGGATGTGACTCCGATTCATCTATGGGCAGGGCCATAATGATCTCGGCGTTGTTCGGGTTCTGAAACAGGGCACCGCCGATAGTGAGTGGAATGAAGCCTGAGATGATCAGCCAGAGGTTTCTTTGCAGGGCAAAGGAGGAGAGAAGAAAAAGTGATATACCTGCTATAGCCATGCCCGCCATCGCATAGTACCGGAATAGTGATGATCGTACAACCATCCGGCCAGGGGAGACCCGACCACCATGATGAGTGGCATGATCAGGAAAACTACCCCCACCTGGGATGGAACGAGCCCGATCACGCCTTCCAGATAAAAAGGACCCACGATATTGACCATAAATATTCGCCGTAAAATAGAGAAAAGTAGCAAGGATGGGAAGACTGAATCCGTTCGTCCGGAAGATTGTCAGATCCAGAAGCGGTTCGGACGCCCGCCGCTCTACGATAAAAAGAGCACCAGTGCTGTCAAAAATAGTATCGCGAAAGTGGAGACTCCCAAAGTGACCGCGTGATCCACCGCCAGAATGGAGAGCAGGAACATGAGCGAAACCATGAAGGTGACCAAAGGACGGGACCTATCGGTAAATACGCCGGGGCATGCAGATACCGGTGGATGCTGATAGCAAATACTTCATGGCGAAAGGAAGGAGTAACACCCCGATGGGAACATTGATCAGAAAAATGTATTCCCAACCGAGAGAATCGACAAGGAATCCTCCCAAGCCGGTCCGGCGATGCTGCCCATCGCCACTGTTGCTCCAACGTACCCCATCGCCTTACCCTGTTCACCTTTTGCATACAGCTGGAAAAGGAATTGCACTGGAAATGGAGAAGATCATGGCGCCGCCGATGGCCTGGACGACCCGGAAGAATATCAGTAAAGGAAGCGTCGGAGAGAGACCCCCAAGCAAGGGATCCCAGCGTGAAGATGAAAAATCCCAAGATGAAAAGTCTTCCCCTCCCGAAATATTCCGAAAGCCGGCCAAAGACGAGGAGAAGGCTCGTCATGTCACCAGATAGGCAGAGACCACCCACTGGGATAACACCACCTTTACCCCGAAGTAGGTGGTAATAGTGGAAATAGCGCGATGTTCACCACATTTTCATCCACCACCGCCATGAAGATGGCGATAAACACGATGAAAGCGGCAAAGCGTGGAAGATCTCCCCCGTTTGCCATTTCGGAAAGAGTGGGCATCACCTGTGACTGTACAGTCAGTGCGTAAAGAGATGCACCTGCATGGTGGGTTCAGCGTCGATCGTTCGATACCTTAGTATAGGGGGAGAGTATATTTTGGACCATGGCCGAGCCGATAAAAGCAAGTACAGTGTGCCTGGTTATCGGGGCCGGGGTATTGATCATCGGTGCGTTTGTCCGGGGGAGACCCGATTACTGGGTGACAACAGAGGTGGGTGCAAGCATCATGATCATCTTTGCCGTTATACTTTTGATCCTTGGCGTTTTCCTGCGCTGGGGCAGCGACTATCTCCCAAAAAAGTAACGTCCAGTTCGGGCTCTCTGGAAGGGACGAAACAGCATGAGACTACCTAAAGAATCACTCTTCGTCCACCTCGATGCGTCTTCCCCTGCCGTAATATATATATGTTACTATCTGTAGTACAGGGTATGAACCGAATACCGTATCGGATAATCTATGTACTTATTCTGTTCTTGCTTTTGCCGGCGGGCGTCTCCGCCCTGGTTACGTATAATGGCGGCCAGGTGACCATCGATACCCCCGTTGCCGACGATGTCTTCGCGTCTGGTGGAACTGTGGATATAAACGCCCCGATCTCAAGCCTCATCGCAGCGGGGGGGACTATCAATATCAATGCGCCGGTTCAGGGCGATGTGATTGTGGCTGGCGGCCAGGTGAACGCGAACAGCAATATCTCTGGTAAACTGGTTGCCGCAGGGGGCAACGTGGTGTTGAGTGGGGATGTCGGTACCAACGTGGTGATCACCGGGGGTACGGTTGAAATACGGCAGGAAGCAACCATCGATCGTGATGCCCTTCTCTCCGGTGGCACGGTCACGAATGCGGGAACAGTGAAGGGAAACCTTACCGTCCGCGCCCAGACCTTTACCAATACCGGAACCGCAGGTCATCTCGATGTGCAGATGTCCGAGTCGCAGCGTGAATTCTCCCGTATATTCTCCATCTTTGGCGCGATCTTTACCATCGGAATGTTCATCCTCGGACTCATCCTGATCAAGCTGGTGCCCCGCGGATTCCTGGTGGTTGAGGGAGAGGTACGGCAGTCTGCAATTCTTAAGACCATTGCCGGATTTTTTGCCATCATTATCTCGTTTTTCATTCTGGTACTGTTATCCATCTCCTTGGTACTGTTACCCTTTGCACTCATCTGCTGGATGATCTTTTTCATCGCCCTAATTCTCTCCACGCTGTTTGTAGCCCTTGCATTGGGGCGGCTCATCGCGAGATGGACAAAGTGGGAGACAGCGAACGTTTGGATGATGTTTCTGCTCGGTTTCATCGTCCTGAATCTGTTGTTCTTGATTCCCGTGGCGGGATCAATCATTCTTGTCATCAGCGTGAGTCTCGGGTTTGCCTCGTTTTTCCATGCGATGTACGTGAACTGGAAAGTGTTAACCGGGGAATCCACTCCCCCGCCACCTCCGTCTCCCACCACGTCCTGAAGCATACTCTTTTTTTGGATCATGTCAGTAAAGCATCCAGAGATTCATGTCTTTCAATACAGGGGAACGAGCCTTTTTGTAACCGCGGAAGATCGGAGTTACGAATTATCCTCTGAAGTAAAGATGAGAGTAAAAATGCCGATGGAGATAGGTACGTCGCACGTAAAAAGATAAAAATCGGTGAGACTTCTCACTGCCTTTTTTCAAGCAGGACGCGGATCTTCTGTAACTCTTCCAGGATCTTCACTTCGACGGCATTTCTATCGGCACTCGCGACCGGAGTGCCGGTCCCTGTCCCGTCTCCGCCACTTCCCACCGCGCGAACCATCGCACGGATAAGCTCCCTCAGCTCTTCTGCGTGCACGATTGCCTCGATGCGGATCTCCGGCATCGCCTGGCCCGAGTACCCTGCAGTCTGGATGGAGAGGGTGGATATCTGCAGGGCGCGCATGACCGGGCCCTGCCTGATATCCAGATTGGTGATGCGGTTGTAGGGAACGATACCGGTCTTACGGAACCAGATTCCGCGTTTCCAGCTCATTTCATCCTCCCGCAGCTCGTACCACATATTCTGGTAATACAGACTGGCCCAGGTAAAGAATAGAATGATTCCGACCACAAATCCACCCAGGATCCATGTGTGAATGGAGAGA
>JAJRCO010000032.1 GCA_028678905.1 Methanomicrobiales archaeon | reverse complement strand
CTTGTCCCATTTGATTCCTGGCGTCTTGTAGTAGCCCGTCGAGCTAAGACTCACCTGCCGCAATACCATTTGCGGCATCGCTTCGGCAAACCCAATTTTGCGGCCAGGATTCTTTGAATCGACAATGGCATCGTTCTCGAAGACAATATCGTGCTTGTCCGTTACGACCGTTGTATTCTTCTCATTGAAAAGAGTCGCCACCGTCGCACTGATTCGATCTTTGAGTATCTCGATTGCGTTCTTCACAGCCATCCCGTTGAGATCGGTTCCCGAAGATGCAGCTGTCGCTGACGTGTTGGGTACCTTTGATGTGTTTGTGGCATTCACTCGCACGCGTTCGACATTCACACCGAGCTCGGCGGCTGCGATTTGCTGGATCTTCGTGTGGAGACCCTGCCCCATCTCCGTACCGCCATGATTTACGAGCACAGTGCCGTCGTTGTAGATGTTGACAAGAGCCCCAGCTTGATTCAAGTGCGTCGTTGTGAACGATATGCCAAACTTCACCGGAGTGAGGGCGAGACCTTTCTTGTAGAACTCATTCGCTTGGTTGAAATCCTGCACAGATTTTCTTCTGTTTGCATATTCCGACGACGTCATGAGCCGTTCATACAACATAGGGAGACGGTTGTTTTCCACAACCTGGCCATAATGCGTCACATTGTTGTCGCTGAAGCCGTAGAAATTCTTCTTTCGGATTTCCACCGAATCTTTGTGAAGAGAGCGAGCAACACGGTCTATGATCGTCTCGATTGCCGCCATCCCCTGTGGACCGCCGAATCCACGGAAAGCGGTATTTGACGGGAGGTTTGTCTTCCACACTCTCGCGAGGACACTCATATTTGGAACGTAGTACGCATTGTCGCAATGGAGCATTGCCCGCTCCATAATTGCGAAGGAGAGATCTGCCGCTGCACCTGCATCACTGTTGAGCTCAAGTTTGACGCCTTGAATCATTCCTTCGTTATTAAACCCAGCTTCATACCGGATAAGGAACCTATGCCGCTTTCCGGTCATGATCATGTCATCATCACGGAATAGGCGAATCTTTGCCGGGCGCCCGGTTGCCCTGCAAAGCAGTGTGCTCCAACACGCGGTGTGGTTGGCTTGAGTTTCCTTACCGCCAAATGCTCCTCCCATGCGTCGGACCT
>JAJRCO010000003.1 GCA_028678905.1 Methanomicrobiales archaeon | reverse complement strand
TCGTTGCCGATCGTTTGCCAGAGATACTGTGCTGCGTCTCGCGGCAGGGACAGACCCCGCGCCTTTGTCCATCCCTCGATCCACGTCACGACCTCTCGGTCGAGAAGCGGAAAGAATCTCGTTACCGCGCCGTG
Source organism: Methanomicrobiales archaeon (assembly GCA_028678905.1). Taxonomy (GTDB): domain Archaea; phylum Halobacteriota; class Methanomicrobia; order Methanomicrobiales; family JACTUA01; genus JAJRCM01. The sequence goes on along the minus strand of JAJRCO010000003.1, from coordinate 1,651 downwards.
AGCCTCTACTGCAGACGTAACGGATTTTTTTTCATACCTTCCCTGGTTCGAGACCATCACGAGGCAACTGCTCGGTGAAGGGTCGTTGAGATAGGGAAGAAGCTCCTCAAGGTCGGCGGCCTTAAGTGCGTCAAAATCCTTGGCAATCACGAGCCGCTTCTCAGACATGAATGGGAGGGTCTGGGCAAGATTCACGATTGCCGAGGCCGGAGTGTCGCGGCAGTAGAGAGCGTTAAAGTTGAAGTCCCTGGTGCCGGGCTCCACGACCTTCTTGATAATGATTTCGAGCGCCTCCTGGATGAGGAACTCGTCTTCACCGTAAAATAAATAGAGGGGAAGGAGCTTCCCCTGCCTGAGGCCGGCTATGAGATCATGATACTTGAGCATACAATCCCAAATAAATTCCAAACGCTAAGATCCAAACCTCGAGTAAATGTTAACATTCAAAGTTCAAAAGTCAACGTCAACCAAAAACAATTTGACGCTTGTCCAATTGAACTTTATTTGACATTTGAACTATACTGTTTCTCAGAACCCTTCCAGCACCCTGCTCCGCAGTGTCTTGGCAATGTCCCTGCTCGCGTTTTTGATGGCCGCATCCTTCGTGATCTTTGTCAACCTGATGTCGGTTTTCCCTGCGGGGTCGTATGAAACGGCATAGTCAGAGATGAGGTCGGTCTCGATCCCTCGTTCCTTCCAGAGGATCTTCTTTGATCTGAGGTCTTCAAGGACCGCCTCTACGACCAGCCGTACACGGTACTGCTGTACATTGGTCTGTGGGTTGTAAGAGAGGGGTATCACCTCGTACTTGGTGATTTTGCCCCGGAGTGCAAGCTCCGCGTCTTCTAGGCTCACGACTGTCAGCCTGCCGTCGGTGAGGAATTCCTCTACCACAGCCTGCGTTAATTCCACATCCACATAGGGTTCGTTCGTGGCATTAAAAAATACCGGGACCGAGAGCGTCTTCACACCTTGGGGCACGATACCGCCGGTCCCGGACAAGTGGTAACCGCAGGCAGGCGCTGTCACAATCACAGCCAATGTAACAGCCGCTATGATATTTTTGGTTTTCTTTTGCATAATGTTCCTTAATAGATCTCAAATAATAATGAATTCCCAATATCGAAATTCAAACCTGTTCAGTCATGAATACTTGGACTTTCGATATCATTTCGAATTGGAGCTCACGATTTGAAGTTTGTCCTTTACACCACCACATTCACAAGCTTTCCCTGGACCACGATCACCTTCTTCGGAGGCTTGCCGTTCATAAATTCCTTGACCTTCGAGTCCGCAAGCGCCGCGGCTTCAATGTCCTCGCCCGATGTTCCGGCTGGCACAGTCAGCTTGCTCCGGACCTTACCATTCACCTGAACCACAATCGTGATCTCCGTTGCCACGATCGCATCGGGGTCATACTGGGGCCAGGCGGCATGCGCAATCGTGCCCTTCCCACCGAGCGATGCCCACAGCTCTTCTGCGAAATGCGGCGCAAAAGGAGAAATAAGCAGCGTAAGCGCGTCGATGGCCGCCCGTAGCACAGGCCCTTGCCTGCTAGGGCTAAACCCGCTCGACGTATAATCATACATCTCGTTCACCATCTCCATCAGCGCTGCGATCGCGGTATTGAAGTGGAACTCACGCTCGATGT
>JAJRCO010000260.1 GCA_028678905.1 Methanomicrobiales archaeon | reverse complement strand
TCTCCCTGCCGTATCCTGGTCGAATAATCATTTTTTCCGATCCGGCCAGGAAGGAATATTTCTTCTTTGATCGGGATTGTTCATCCCATCATCAAAAACGTTAAGGCCTCCCCGCATTTCTCGACGGAGTTATGTCCCGTTTCTTTTGGACGGGCACGGGTAGCTTCAAAAATGCCCGATCTGGCCTTCTTCTAACGCCCCGCTCCTGCGCATTCTGTTCAGATAATAAATATACGAGATCCAGTATACCGCCTGACCCAGCACCAGAACGATGAAGAGTTCTGTGCTGTAGGTTCCTGTCTGGAAAAACTGCACCGCAACAAACAGCAGCGCAAGCAACGACATCGTTCCGTAACCATTCCGGGCGCTGAACAGGAATACTACTAGTCTGCCTTCCACTGTATCCATGATTGCTCCATCTTCCTGCTCGAAAATGGTCGCTACGCTATATAAGTGTACGCAAAATCCTTTCCGGGTACCTGGATACACAAAAACGGGCGGGAGACGGCTCTAATTCCGGTAGGATCCTTCCCCTCGTCGGGTCGCCTCCTCGCTTTCCGACCAAACGATTATGGCGGCCTGTTTCCCAGGTACTTGCACATGCGCGATCCTGCCGAACCCTCTTTATTCCAGGCGATCGTCCGGGCCACCGTTCGGGCTATCACCGAAGCGGAGATCCAGCTTCCGATCGATGTGCAGGAGGCTTTGCAGCGGGCGGGGAGAACGGAGAAGAACCCGGTGGCGCGAAGAGAGCTCGGCAACATTCTGGAGAACATCACCCTGGCCCGGCGGCTCCAGGTCCCCCTCTGCCAGGACACCGGGGTGATCGTCTGCTACGTGACGCTCCCACCTGATGTCGCCTACACTCCTTCACTCACTGCGGCGATTCACGAGGGAGTCCGTCAGGCGACAGAACGGGTTCCCCTGCGTCCGAACGTAGTGGACCCTTGCAGCCGCCGAAACACCGGCCCCAACACCGGAGGCGGGCTGCCGGCGATCCATGTGAAGCCCGGGGAAAGGTTCACCCTCACTGTTCTTCCCAAAGGGGCCGGGTCCGAGAACGTCTCCCGCAGCGCCATGCTTCTCCCTTCCCGAAAGGAAGATATCCGCGGCTTTGTGCTGGAGACCATGCTTGCAGCGGGGGGGAAACCGTGTCCGCCGGTGATCCTGGGGGTGGGCATCGGGAGCACCTTCGACGGCGTGGCAGCCCTTGCGAAAGAGGCGCTGCTGGAACCCATCGATCGCATGGATGAATTTGAACAATCGCTGTGCGATGCGGTAAACGGCCTGGGAATCGGACCCATGGGGCTGGGAGGAGATACCACCGCTCTGGCCGTGAAGGTCACACGGGGGGATTGTCACACCGCCTCCCTTCCGGTGGCGGTCAACGTCCAGTGCTGGGCCTCCCGGAGGGCGATGGTGATCATCGACGTGGGTGAGTCCGATCATTCCCTGGCTACGAATCGTTTCAAGAACCTTCAGGAGGTGCGCTGATGGATCTGCGAACCCCTCTGGGAGAGGAGATCCTGGAACTGCACGCCGGGGACCTGGTCACGCTTTCCGGTACTGTATACACTGCCCGGGACGAGGCGCACCTGCGGATGCTAAAGGAAGGAATCCCCTTTCCTGCCGGGGGGGCAGTGATATATCATTGCGGACCGGTGATCAAGGAGGGCTGGATTCTTGCCGCGGGACCCACCACCTCCGCCCGCATTAATCCGCTCACCGACCCTCTCATCCGGATGGGAGTGCGGGGCATCATCGGGAAAGGAGGTATGGATGAGTCGGTCGTGCAGAGCCTGCGGGGAAAGGGAGTGTACTTTGCCTTCACCGGGGGGTGTGCAGCTCTCGCCGCATCACGCATGACACTCTCTGGAGTGATCTGGGAGGACCTCGGAATGGCGGAGGCGGTCTGGGTAATCGAGCTGGACCATCTGCCCCTGGTGGTGGGGATCGATGCACACGGTAATGACCTGTTCTCGCGGGTTCGCCAGACGGCAGAGAAACGATATCGCCAGCTGCGGGAGAAGGAAAGCAGCCATCCGTGCTGAAGGAATTCCGCCGGTGTGGAAAATCGGATACAAACAGTGACCGCAGGTAAAATGGATTTTTCTGTTTTTCTTTCCGCATATGATGATTGGGGGATGCTGGTAAATGGCAGAAAAAGATGCGGGAGATCGGCTTTCGGGAAGAAATCCAGGAGCTGATACATATATCTTTTTTCCTGCACGGTGAATAGTAGTAAAGATCCAGATGAAGCTCGTTATCGACCCGAGGCGCTGCAAAGGCTGCAATCTATGCGTGAAGGTCTGCCCTTATCGCATCTTCCGCCCGGGCAGACGCCCCAACGAGCGAGGAGTGGTGGTTCCGGAACTCGACCGCCCGGAACGCTGTGCCAACTGCCGGTTGCGCCGCCTCTATGGAAGGACCATCTGCGGAGTCTGCCAACTCACCTGTCCCGACCAGGCGATCCGGTGGGAAGAGGAAGAAGCCTATGAACCACGGAAAGTGGCGGTGGAGTATTGAGTAAGATCTCTTTTATCCAGGGTAATATCGCCTGTGCGGAGGGTGCGCTGGCAGCCGGCTGCCGGTTCTTCGGAGGGTATCCTATCACCCCCTCCACCGAGATCGCCGAACATATGGCGATGAAACTCCCCAAGGTAAAGGGGACCTTCATCCAGATGGAGGACGAGATCGGGAGCATTGCCGCGGTGATTGGCGCTGCCTGGACCGGGGTGCGGGCGATGACCGCGACCAGCGGCCCCGGCCTTTCCCTGATGATGGAGAATATCGGATACGCGGTGATGACCGAGACTCCGCTGGTGATCGTGGATATCCAGCGGGGAGGACCCAGCACCGGGCAGCCCACCATGGCCTCACAGGGGGATATGTTCCAGTGCCGGTTCGGGTCCCACGGGGATTACAGCATTATCGCGCTTTCCCCGGCCACCGTCCAGGAGATGTACGAGATGACCGCAGAGGCCTTCAACCTCGCCGACCGCTTCCGGGTGCCGGTCTTTTTGATGGCCGACGAGATCATCGGCCACATGCGGGAGAAGATGACCCTGCCGGACACCGTACCGGTGATGCCGGTCCGGGAACGCACCGAGAGAAGCACTCTCCCATTCAAGGCCGAAAAAGACGGGGTCCCCGGATTCACTCCCTTCGGGAAGGGGCATCACGTTCACGTCACCGGTCTCACCCATGATGAAAGGGGGTATCCGTCCACCACCAATCCAGACGTGCACGAGCGGCTGGTTACCCGGCTCGTCGCCAAGGTGGAATCGACCCGCAGAGAGATCGCCTCCTATGACGTTACCAACCCGGAGGCGGAGACCGTCTTTGTCTCCTATGGGGCTCCCACCCGAGCGGTCTGGCAGGCATTGCACGACCTCAAGGATGATACAGTGGGACATTTCCGTCTGAAAATGGTCTGGCCGTTCCCGGACTGGGTGGAGGAGCTCTTCCCCCAGGCGCAGGCCTATATCGTTCCGGAGATGAACCTGGGGCTGATCTCCCGCGAACTGGAGCGGCATGTGACCATACCGGTTATCTCCGTTCCGCGCCTGGGAGGCGCCCTGCATGAACCGGAGGAGCTTATCCGGGCGGTGGAGGGGGCGAAATGAACTTCATGGACTGGTACCGGGCCGATCGGCTCCCCACCATCTTCTGCGTAGGGTGTGGGAACGGGACGGTCATTAACTGTGCCCTCACCGCCGTATCCGAGGTGGGATGGAAGCGGGAGGAGGTGGTCTTTGTCTCCGGGATCGGCTGTTCCTCCCGGGCCCCCGGGTATATCGATGCCGATTCCCTGCACACCACTCACGGTCGGGCGCTCGCGTTTGCGACCGGCATCAAGCTGGCCAACCCCGATCTCCAGCTGGTGGTCTTCACCGGTGACGGAGATCTCGCCGCCATCGGGGGTAACCACTTCATCCACGCCTGCCGGAGAAACGTGGATATGACCGTGATCTGTATGAACAACCAGATCTACGGCATGACCGGAGGGCAGGGCAGCCCGACCACCCCCCGAGGAGCCCTCTCCACCACCACTCCCTACGGGGCCGAGGAGGGCACTTTCGACCTGACCGCGCTCTCTATCGCGGCGGGTGCGAATTTTGCGGCGAGATGGACTTCCTATCACGTAAAGGAGCTTACCAATGCCATCCGGGCGGGGCTGGAGACCCCAGGGTTCTCCTTTATCGAGGCGGCGGTGCAGTGCCCCACCGGGTACGGGCGGAGGAATCGCCTGCGTGAGCCGGAGGATATGATCGAGTTCTTCCGCACCCACTCCATGCTGCGGCAGAAGTACGACCGTCTGCTTGCGGAGGGAAAACTAGTGCCTCCGGATACGATCGTGGTGGGGGAGTTTGTCCGCCGTGACCGGCCGGTGCTGGGAGGTAAAAAATGAGACATGAGATCCGGTTCTCCGGCTTCGGTGGACAGGGAATCATCCTTTCCGCGGTGATCGTGGGTCGGGCCGCGGCACTCTACGACCGTAAGTACGCGGTGCAGACCCAGGTCTATGGTCCCGAGGCAAGGGGCGGAGCCTCCATGAGCGCGGTGATCATCGATGATGAACCGATCCTCTATCCTAAGGTGCGTCATCCGGACATCTTCGTGATCATGTCTCAGGAGGGTTTCCTCCGTTACGGAGCGGATGCCCCCGAGAATGCCACTATGATCCTGGATACCGACATAGTTCAGGGAAGGCCCGCCTGCCGATGGTACGGGATCCCGGCCACCTCGGAGGCAAAGAGTGCATTTGGCCGGGTGATCGTGGCCAACATCATCATGATCGGTTCCCTGGTGGGAGCGACCGGCGTCGTGGGCACGGAGGCGATTGAGAAGGCGGTCCGGGAGAGCGTCCCGCGGGGCACCGAGGACCTGAACCTGCGGGCGCTGAAACGGGGAATGGAACTGGCGGCCGAAGCGGGAAGATCACCATGAAACTGCTGGAGTATGAGGCAAAGAACACTTTCCGGGAATTCGGGATCCCGGTTCCGCACGGATCAGTGATCCGGTCGGCAGAAGAATTGTCCGGTATAAAAGACCTGGGAGACAACCTGGCATTCAAGGCTCAATTGGAGGTGGGGGGGCGGGGAAAAGCCGGGGGAATTCTGTTTGGGACCCGCGGGGACGCAGGGAAGATTGCGGAGGAGCTCTTCTCCCGGACCATCCGGGGACTCCCCGTAGAGAGGATCCTGGTCGAGGACCGCCTCGTCATCGATCAGGAATACTACCTCTCGGTGATGGCGGACCGTTCCAGCCGGGAGATCCTTATCCTGTTTGCCCTGGCCGGAGGGGTGGATATCGAGACCCTGGCGAAGGAACGCCCCGAAGAGGTGCGCAGGATCCACATCCCCTACCTGTTGTCCGAGATACCCCCCTTCGCGCTGCGGGAGCTCCTCAAGGGGGCACCCCGGGAGATCGGACCGGTGGTCCAGAAACTCTACCGGGTATTCCGGGAAAAAGACGCCCTCCTCGCCGAGATCAATCCCCTCGCCGCCACCCCGAAAGGGATGATGGCCGCGGACGCGAAGCTGATCATCGATGATAATGCTCTCACCCGGCAGGGTATCTCCCAGAACCGGGACCTGACTCCCCGGGAGCGGGAAGCGGAGCGGCACGGGTTCTCTTACGTGGAACTGGAGGGCTC
>JAJRCO010000166.1 GCA_028678905.1 Methanomicrobiales archaeon | reverse complement strand
TCCCCGTCCTTGCCCGGTTCCGCCCTCAGGTCTGTATTATTTCTGCGGGACAGGATATGCTGGCCGACGACCCCCTCAGCTCAATGCGGATGCTACCCGAGGACGTGGGAGTGCTCACCCATATCCTGGCGGAGATTCTGGAAATGCCCCCTGCCCTAGTGCTGGAAGGGGGGTATGGTCCATCCCATGGTAAGGCGATCCGTGCGATATTCCGGGCAATCCAAATGAAGGAGGCGCCGCAAGCGAAGGAGTATCCTGGCAGGTTCCAGGACAGCACCAGCCAGCTGGTGAATCGTCTAGAGGAGATTCATTACCTCAAATAAATCCGGAGAACGAAGAGGGACCCCACATCAGAGGTCCCTCTGTCATACCAGCATACCCAGTCCTCGTTGAACTTCCCAAACCGATGAATTCAGAATAAGAGGATCTTCTTTCATTGCTTATCCAGATGAGCCAGTCTCTGGATAATCCTCTGGGTCTCTTCAGGGCTTCCTGTGGTATTCACGATATACGCCTCGGTACGGGCGAGAAGTTCACGGAAGAACCGCATCCGCAGATCGGTCTTGAACTCATTTCTGACGAGGAAATGGGGGTTAAAGAAGGAATTCTGCTCCAGAATCTCCAGCGCTTCTTCCGGCCCGGTACGGCGATCGATGCGGAGATCGGACGGATCCCGTTTCAACAGCACCAGACGCCGTACTGTAGTGAGGGGTAGAATCCGGCCCTTTCCCACCACCCAGCGCAGGTCCACTACTCCCCTACCTTCCGAATCCAATTCCGCACGAGATACCAGATCGCGGAACTCCGGCCAGACTGTGGCGAGATCAGCACGGATATAGAAATTCTTTTCCGACCCATAGGCAAGAATGTCTTCACCAAACACCCGTGCGAAAAACCAGTCATCTGAGACTACCCGGACCCGCGGTTCCCGGAGAAGACCATAGGTCTGGGTGGTTTTTCCGGCACCAGAGCCACCGAGGATGCACATCCCGCCGCATCTGGTATCGATACACGCGCCGTGCACCGAATAGATGCGGTGTTCGTCCTCCAGCATATCTCCGGTCACGCTGAGAGCCAGCGATTTTATCCAGCCATAATACCGCACATTCAACAGAAATGCCGTCTTCGACTGGGGATCGTAAAATACCTGGTCCTTCTCCTCCTGAGGGTCGTTGAAAACATACAGCCGTCCGTGGGATCGAATGTTCTGCGACATGTTATACAGATTCTCAGACCACGTGTCACGCAGGGATCGGTTATCCGTTAACAGCTTGATGCAGCATCCGTAGACGTCGGATTTGAGTTCGTACTGAACGCGGGGAGCATAGCGTTCGGCCAGAGCCTCTTTCTCCTGGATAGAGATCAGGGTCACTTCGTATCCCATGATTTTGCACCCAATATCATTCTCTATGGATAAGATATCCTCTGCAGAGAAGAGGTTAATCCCTGCACCGGCGTACAATTGAGCTGATGACCGATCGGATAATCAGTGCCCTTCCGCACCTGGTGGAGAATTTGTCACCGGAAGAACACGAAATATGGGGGCGTATCTATACCATCTCCCGGCACGAAGGAAGACTGATCCTTCCAGAGGCCCTCCGGGAGGAGGAGGCGAAGTATGCACCTTTCCGGTCCCAGCAGATTACCAGAGTCACCAATCTTCATTCTGGTGAAAGTACCCTGTTTAATGAACTGCGGGCGAAGCGTCCTCTGGAAGCCCGTCGGGATGAGGTACCGGTCCGGGAGCTGGAAGCAGGTAACGGGTGCCCTTTCTGTGACCCCCTCAAGACCACCCCATCCGACGTATTTGGACGGGTGGAGGGGCGATTCTGTCTTACCGCGAGCAATCTCGCTAAATACGACGCATTGCACGCACTCGTCATCTTTCGCCAACACCACCCCTTCATCTGCGAGGAAGAGAAGATCCGGGATTTTCTTGATGTCGCCCAGACCTGGTTTCTCCGTGCTCAGCAGTATGATCCCCGCGCCCGCTATCCATTCTTCATGTGGAACTGTCTCTGGAGGGCTGGAGCAAGCATCATCCACGGGCATGCCCAGGCGCTCCTCGCAGTCGAACCCTACCAGAGTGTAGAGGATTGGCTTCACACCTGCGATTCGTACCGGAAGAGATTCGGGTCTGGGTATGGGGAGGATTTATTCCGTCTTCACGAGGCACTTGGCTTGGGAAGATCGTACCGGGAGGGAGGGATTCTGGCCTGCCTCACGCCGGTTAAAGAAAAGGAGATGATGATCCTCGCCCCGGCGGTCGAAAATCTGCCCCCCTTGATCTCCCGGGTGCTTTCTCTATACCACCGTCTGGGGGTGTGCAGCTTCAATCTCGCCATATTCCAGCCCCCGTTGAATGTTTCAGGCCCGGTGATGGCTCGCGTGGTTGATCGGGGGGATTTGCTCTCCCGTTCGTCGGATATAGGAGGAATGGAGCTGTACGGCGGCACTGCCGTTGTCTCCAGCGATCCCTTCGTGATGATGGATGCGCTCGCGGCTCAGAATTCCGAAGGGTAGGGTAGAGATAACGGGTAACGCGAAGCAGGGATATCGGTTCAGGAGGTGATTTTTGCCCGGTCTGATATCCTGGAGTTTGATACTTTCTCTGGATATCGGTTTTTTCGCCGCCTATCCGGTGGAATGCACTGCTGCGCTATTATGGAGCCAAAGAAGGGGTGGAAGATCCGACCTGTGTACTCAGGAAGGATCATGATAAGATCCTGCAAGCCCGGACGAATTCAGAGAGGTGTTGTTCCCGATCGTGTCTTCGATCAGGCGGTGGCCCCGGAGGACCTCGGCAACACTCCACGCCTGGGCGATACAGCCCCGTGGTAAATGAGGAGGGTCGCCGTCAAAATATTCAGAAACGGTGCCCAGGCCGGCATCGTACAGGTGGGTAAAGAGTGGCTGGAGAAGGATCCGCAGCAGATTCGGATTCCCTCCGGCGTGGAGGGAGGCTTGCACATAGGGACCCAGGAGCCAGGGCCACACGGAACCGTTGTGATAGCTCGCATCCCCCGCATAACACCCCTGGTAGCCCGGCTCTCCCGGTGCCAGAGTGCGCAGTCCGTACGGGGTGAGCAGGTGTTTCCGAATAACTTCCAGCGTTCGTGTTTCCTGTTCCGGATTGGCGAGCCCGAGCGAAAGAGCAAAGATCTGATTCGGCCTCAAGGTGGTGTCGACTGGATCGATGCGATCACAAAAATAACCCTTCTCTTCGTTCCAGAAGCGTCCAAAAGATCTCCGGGCGCTCTGCGGACGCACCGGTGTCTCGAGATCGCACACCGTCGCATAGGTGAGGGCATGAATCCAGAGTGCGTTTATCTCCACCGGTTTTCCCTCCCGAGGTGTCCATGCGGTATCCATCCAGGTGCTCTGCGGAGTCACCCGAATCAGGTCCCCGTCCAGGGATGCTATTTCACTCTCCCCGTACCTGGCCATGATCTCCTCCAGGTATGGCTTCATCTCCGCAATAAACGCCCGCCGCCCCCCATACCGTTCGTACTCGCCGAGCGCCCATACAAACCAGAGAGTCGCATCGCTGGAATGGTAAGAGTCGGGGATACGGTTGGGAATGAGCCCCCTCTTCATCCTGCGGGCAAAATAACGAAAGACCACCTCTGCTTCCCGAAACATCTCCTGAGTCAGAAGAAGGCCCGGAAGACTCACAAAGGTATCCCTGCCCCAGGACTCAGGAAACCAGTGATAGCCGGCGATGAGGGTTTCCCCGACCAGGAAGTCCCTGGCCGCGGTGCGGAGACAGGAGAGAGGATCCCGGGGAACCCGGTGATCGGATGGGTGGGGCGGTTCCCCGCCAGGGACTGCTGCGTGAAGGGATGCACTCCAGTTCCTTCCCCGTGTTTCAAAGCATCCCGGTGTATAAAGAGCCTCCTGGCAGGCAAACCCGCGTGCAAAATCCTCCTCATACCACACGTTCCTGTACCAATTCGGGCCGGGGGTGAAAGTGCACCCATCCCCGCTGAGGGTCAGGTGATCCATCTGCACACCGGTGACAGTCGGACGTCCAGCGATATCCGGAGTGCCCCGGGTATCATGTATTGACCGGTCTGTCACCAGCGGGACTATCCGCAGCTCTCCCTCTCCCCACAGGGTGTACCGGAGATGGCATTGACCATCAAACTCAATTGTTTTGCACAGTACCGCACCCCCCACCGCATAGAAAAAGCGGGGAGGGTACAGAGAGAACCCGTACCGATGGCGGAGGCCTTTATCCTGTACCGTTCCGGCGTAGGACGCGACGGAGATGCGCTCCCCGTTGAGAAATTCGTCACAGGTGGAGAAGAGAACCCGGCCGCGATGTACCAGCAGGCCGTGATACTTGCGGGTGTTGCCGGCGAGGGACTGGGAACAGTAGCTTCCTTCCGCAGACAGGAGAAATTCTTTGCTCTTCGCACAGGAATAGGTACTGATCTCCCTGCCGAATCCAATCATGGCTCCTCATGACAATCGCCCGGGGGCTTCCTTCGCGTCCCCGTGGCTCAGTTCGATCGCCTCTTCGTATACCCGGAGGGTATTGCGTGCCGCCACCTCCCAGGAGAACATCTCCAGGACCCGGTCCCTGGCGTTTTTGCCCATGGTCTTCCGGAGAGCGGGGTCTGCCAGCAGCTTCACGGTAAATTTTGCAATGTCACCGGGATCAAAGGGATTGATATGGTACCCGGTGGGATAGTTGCCAGAGATCTCGACCTGTTCCCGCAACCCGCTGGTTCCCCGGGCCCCGACCACCACCGGTTTTGCCATGGACATCGCTTCTGTACACACGATCCCGAACGGCTCATACTTGGACGGAAACACGGCTACATCGCAGGCCGCATAGTAGCGAATCCGCTCTTCTTCCCCCACATACGAAAAATTCAGGATCACATGATTTTCCAGTCCATGGGCTTTTACGATGTGCGAGAGCAGCGGTTCCATCTCGCCCTTCCCCAGGATCACCAGTTTAGCCTCCGGAATCTCTCTCAGGATCAGGGGCATGGCCATGGCCAGCATGTCGATCCCCTTCACCCAGGTCAGTCTGCCGATGAAAAAAATCATCGGAGCGGTCCCCACCCCGATCTGATCGCGGAAGGCCCGGATCTCTTTTTGCGAAAAACGGGCTGGATCGTATTTCCTTGGATCTACGCCGTTGTACACAACCCGGATCTTATTCTCCCGGTACCCAAGACGCACCAGTTCATCCCGCATCGCATAGGAGACGGTCACGATCAGATCTGCCGTTTCCGCGGCAAGATTCTCGATCTGTTTGACAGTAAACGACCCGTTTGAGGTGCGCCCTTCTTCGGTGGAATGGAAGTGGAACACCAGGGGGCGGTTCAAATTTCTCTTGGCCACGATACCCGCGATGGCTGCTAGCCAGTCATGGGCGACCAAGATATCGAAGGTGCGCTTTTCCATTCTCACCAGCTCATTGACCAGCTTGGATGCGGAAAGGAAATTGTAGAGCAGGGTCTGCTGGTAAAATTCCTGGCCCTTGACGTCCCATTTCTGGATGTCACAGGGATTTAGGATGGGCAAAACCGGGGAAATATCGGTGAGCAGAGGGCGGTGTACCTCCACTCCCTCCCATTGGTCCCGGGTGGGGTCATCCCCGTTATTGTGGGAAAATACGGTGACCGTGTTTTCCTGCGACACATACTGGCGGGTGATCTCCATCGCATAGGTTCCCAGACCTCCCCGAAAGAATGGAGGAAACTCGTCCACAAAATAGGCCATCCTCATGAAAGAACACTCTCGTAGACCGACAGTACCTTAGTGGCGACAGATTCCCATTTAAACGATCGGTCTACTCTCTTCCTCCCCTCCTTTCCGTAGAGGTTCAGGCAGCTCCGGTTGTCGAGAACGAAATTGGTTCCCCAGGCGACCGATTCAACGGTTGGATACACCTTGACTCCATCCCGAAAGTTCTCGATGTTCTCTGAAAGACCGCCTACTTCGGCTGCGACCACGCATTTCTCCGCGCTCCAGGCCTCCAGAAGAACCAGCCCGAACGGCTCGTTCCGGCTGGGTATCACCACGATGTCGCAGGCATTGAGCAGCCGGATGTACTCCGAATCAGGAATCCACCCCAGGAACTGGACGGGCAGACCTGTGGATCGCTCGGTCAGCCACTGGCGCATATGTCCCTCCCCTGCGAAAATGAACCGGGTGTCCCAGTGCCGGCACGTGATCTCCGGAATCGCACCTGCCAGAAGGTCCGGGCCTTTCTGGAATACCATGCGACCGATAAACAGGATCAGAGGGGCAAAAGGATGGATCCCGTAACGCTGCTTCACCTCCCCCGGGTCGACATAGGACTTGAAGACTTCCGGAATTACTCCGTTGGGTATCACCTCCACCTTCTCAGGAGGGACCTGGTAGAGCCGCCCAATCTCCTCTTTCAGCGTTTGGGAGACAGTGATGACCTTTCGGGCGATTAGGCCTCCGTACCACTCCTTTCCAGAGATCTCCCCGAATTCCCACCAGTCTCCGAAATTACCTCCGTTGCGGCCATACTCCGTTGAATGGAAGGAGAGGACGTTGGGTCTATCTTGCAACACGTGCAGCGCTTCCACTGCGTGCCAGTCGTGGAAATGAAGCAGGTCAAACGGAGGATGATCCTCGATCCGGAACTGATCCACCATCTGCCGGCTCATATCCCGGCAAAATTCGACGATATTGTCGCCCGAGGGCTGACAACAGTGATAGTGGACCCCTTTGATCTTCCGATCTTCCTTACCGCGGGTGAAGAAGTGGATTTCGTGGTTTCTGGCGAGGGATTCCGCCATATGGGTCGCCGCACTGGCAAGCCCTCCCACCCGCTCGGTATACAGGGATTCCCAGCAGAAAAAGGCTATTTTAAGCGATTCCATAGATATCTTCTCCGTTTATCCACCGTCTCCACAATCTCATGCCGCTGGGCTTTTCCTTTCAGCGTACGGGCAAGCTGTGCATCTCCGAGCACTCCGGCCAGCCACTGGGAGAAGTCATCCTGGCGGAGGTGGTAGGAGATGGAATCGGAGGGCACCACCTCCAGCTGTTCGGCGAATTCGTCCAAGCTAAAGGCGGAATATCCGGTATACCCATAATCGGAATGGAAATGAAACGCCTTTTCCGGAGGGAGCGTACGCAACACCCGGGCCGCCCCTCTCTCCCTGATCAGCGACGCAGAACGCTGCTCCAGGTCGGAGAGCACCCGCATGTAGGTGGTAAAGGCCTCCATGGGCTGTTCCTGGCGGAAATAAGAGTGTACCGCCTCGCAAGATCCGTACTTGGCTGCCATATAGTGGAAATGATCGCTCGTGGTGAGGTACCTCCAGATAGACCGATCCTTTACCAGCGGGGGCGCCCGTTCCGCCGCCCGGAAGGCCGCATTTTGCCAGCAATTCCCCAGCCAGGCTGAAGCATCTTTCTCCCGGTCTGCCCAGGAGATGGTTTCTTCCACCGAGAGGTCCTCGCAGGGGTCAGACAGCGTGGCCATGGAGGGGGTGAGGCATTCTACCCCTTCTTTGAGCATCTCCTCTGGCAGCCAACGCAGGAACTCAAAAATGCCCGTGTCTGCCCACTGATGCTCCCCAAAGGTCTCGTAATCGATGAATATTTGCACACACTCCCCCGGGGAAGCGGCAATCCACCGTGCGTAGGTGGATGCGGTGAGCGGGTACTGGTCCCAGTCCCGGTTGGTAAACCGGAACGCGATATCATCGGAGAGGCGGCAGTTCCGCAGGAGGAGTTTGATCCCTTTACAGGAATAAAGGTAATTCGGACTCCTCCATCCGAGAACCCGGTCCACCCCTTCCGTATACATAGCGGAAAACCCCAGCTTCCGCACGGTGGAGGCGATTGCATTGTTAAACAGGAATTCCGTGTTCTCGAAGATTCGTGGTTTTATCCCACAGGTGTTCATCATCAGATCCTGGTGCAGACGGATCTGTTCCTCGAATTCCCCCTGGTTATGAAAGAGACTGACCAGACTGTGGTAATAGGTCTGGCCGAGTATCTCTGCATTCTTGTGGGTAGCCACCTGTGCAAACAGGTCCAGGGCGTCCTTTCCCCATCGATCGAGCTGTTCCACCACTGTCCCGGAAAGACTGAGGCCGCAGCGGAACCCCTGGTCAAGATTCTCAAGCAGGATCCCGGTCGCGGGAAGATAGCACTTCTGGACCACCCGTTCCAGGATTTCACGGTTGCTGCTGCTGAAATACACATCCTCGAGATGTTTCTGCTTCCGGCCGTCCTCCGGGTTAAACTGGGTATTCAGCCGGAACGGTTGATGCACCTCAAAACCGAAGCATACCTTTGCCATCTTTTTACCTCTTCTGAGTACCTGAATGCTGGACAATCCTGAACGGAGCAATCATTCTGGTATGGTGTGAGACTTTTGCCCATACCGGTATAAATAATAATCTTTCCGGAAACTCGTTGGATTCCGTGTAGATGAACGGGCTGATGTTGGATGCACGGATTAGGAACGAACAACAGAGTTTAGACGGGTAATCCTTTCGCATGGATTGCCGGATCCCTCAGACATTTCGATAAGTTCAACTGTATAAGTGCTTCTAATTGCAAATGCCATTCGACAATTCCCACAGAAAGGGAGGGATCCATCCTGAACAGTCGCCGGTGTACTTTCGTTTAAAAACCGGAAAAGAATTACCTGTCTCTCAGGACGGAGAGGTAAAATCGGAGTTATTCTCCCAGCTTGACCCCGTTGATATCGCAGGTGCCCTCACAGGCCTTTTCCTGGACCACGTCCTTCATCACCCGATAGGCATTGGCGAGCACCGCGGCGTTCGCGGTCAACCCGGCAATCAGGATAACCTCCAGTATTTCATCACTGGTTGCCCCTTTTTTTAGGGCAGCCCTGATATGATAGTCCACGCAGTGGCGGCATTTCAGGGCAGATCCCACCGCCAGGCTGATTAGCTCCACCAGTTTGGGATCCAGCGAGCTGGTACTGGTGACCGCGTTCTTGTACAGCAGATGCGAGATCAGCACTTCCGGCCGCTCTGCCATCCGTTCGAAGATCAAGGGCACCCTTCCATATTCCTGATTGATGGACTTTAACCAGTCATCCGCTGTTTTCTGTGAACCGCGATCCACAATCTTTTGCAGTGTTTCCTCGAATTCCATAGTTCACACAACGATCTTCGTTTCCGAATAGGGTTTGATGCGTACGATGATGTAATTGCGCATCCGCGAAGGAAGCACATCCGCAATATCCCCAATGCGGATGCCCCTTTCTATCTCTACATCCCGCAGCACGGGAGCATATTCCTCGTAGGGCAGTTTCACCCGCAGCCCGGTGATCTGCACGGTGAGGGGTGTGGGGGAGGTCACCTCATGGATGGCCTCTACTTCGTCCTTGATCACGTCCATCAGCCGGGGAGGGCTCACGGAAGGGGGATCCTTTGCGATCTCCACCCGTTTCTTATCCAGCACCCGGGAGACCTCGGCAACGATCTCCTCCAGCTTCGCGAGCTCCTCTGGCTTACGGTAGCGGTGCATCAGGCGGCCGATTCCCCCCACGTATCCTTCCACCGGGGGATCGATGATCTGCTGTAGGGCATCTCTGGACGGTCCGCCGGTGATTACGATCGGGATGTGGACACCCCTGCGCAGGACGGGGAATTTCTGTTGGATGCACTCCTCAAAATTACCCAGCAGGTAGATCACACAGTCGTGTTCATTGATCACGTCCCGTTCTTCTACAGTGAGATTCGCGATCCGCTTCCCAAAACCGCGGGCCAGGCCGACCATATTGGTCTTTGCCCCATAACGGCGCAGATATTCTCCCACGTCACAGGAGGTGTGCGGAAGGTGGTGGATCTCCAGACTGGGGCTCACGATGGCGATCTCGGTTCCTACGAGGGGCGTGACGGCAATGGTCCCCATCAGTGGTCTGGCCACCGTCCTCAGGAGATCGATGTCCTCCCGGGGGACCATCGCCTGGATGATCACATCTCCCGCGATCACCTGACGCTGGATGATGTACCCGCCCAGGTCCTCGATGAGTTCCGTCATCTCCTCATGCCGGTACACTCCTCCGGTATAGGTGATGGGTTCAAAGATCATAGGAGACCCCCATCAGGGAGAATTTCTGCCTGACCAGAGTCCGTACCATCATATCGTCGAGAGTATCCTCGCTGGCCACGTAATAGAACCGGTCGGATCGCACGTCCTGTCTTCGCACCTTAAACCCCTCCGGCGCCATGTACTGGAGGGCATAGACTAGATCACGATAGATCCCCTCACGGGGATCAGCGATGGGTACCTCTTCGAGATCGCTTCCGATGGGTTCATCGGAGGTGATGATCACGGTGAACCGATCCGGCTGGTCCACACGATCTTTACCAAAGCGGGAGGTGAGCACCGATACCAGTGAGGCCAGGTAGGTCTCATCGCTGATCGAAATCGTGGCCTTGCGATCCTCGATCTTCACACTTCCGGTATCTCTCACCCGGATCAGGGATGGGAGTTTCCGGATCACCCCGACCGCCACAAAGATCGGGATACGGGGATCGATGAACACATGGAGCTTGCTGATGATCTTTAACAGATCCAGGTCCTGGAGCACCGTCCCGACGATCTTCCGGTAGTACTCGGCTCCTGCGGGTTCGGGACTCTCCACCTGAAAATATTCCAGGGCGTCCATCTATTCTCCTTTGACAAACCCACTGGCCAGGAGGGCCGAACCAACCGCCCCGATGTATTGGGAATGGGGCGGGACAAGGATTTTGGTCTGGAGCAGGTCCCCCATGGCGTACACGAGCCCCTCGATCAGGGAGGTTCCACCCACCATGATCACCGGTTCCTTGATCTCGATCTCCTGGAGCTGCTGTTCGAATACCTGTTCGGCGACGCTATGACAGGCAGCCGCCGCCACATCCTCCGGTGTGCTGCCGGCCGCGAGGGCATTTACCAGGCTCTGGGTCCCAAAGACGATACAATAGCTGTTCATGGGCACGCTCTGGCTTCTTCCTTTCATGGCCAGGGGACCCAGTTCAGTAATATCCACCCCCAGTCTCTTGGACGTCATCTCCAGGAAGCGCCCGCTTGCTCCCGCGCAGATCCCTCCCATGGTGAAGGTTCCCGGGATGCCATCGTGAACCGAGATCGCCTTATTATCCATCCCCCCGATGTCGATTACCGTGGAATTCCCGTGCTGACGATCGGCGAGGTAGACCGCGCCTTTGGAGTTCACGGTCAGCTCCTCTTGGATGAGATCAGCGTGCAGATGGTTTCCCACGAGATACCGGCCGTATCCGGTAGTTCCCACCGCCTGTATATCGTTCCTCCCGAACCCGGCCTCATCCAGCGCTGCCTTCACCGCCATATCGGCACTTCCCAGCACTTCGGTGGTGGGGAGCCAACCCTTCCCGATGATCACGTTGTCCTTCATCACGATGGCCTTGGTGGTGCTGGAACCACTGTCCACGCCCAGGGTGATCCCTTCCTGTTTCTCCCGTGCGAGCAGCGCCCTGCGGCGGGCAATAGTCGTCAGCGCCTCCATGCGGGTGAGCAGGGTTCCTGCAGTGGTGCGCTCGGTGAACGAATAGCTGACCACCGGGAGGTGAGAATTGTCGTGGATGTAACGGCGAAGCTCATTGCGCACGATGGCCCCCTCCGCACAACGGAAACAGGTGCAGATGAACACCGCGTCCGCCTCTATCCGTCCTTCTACCAGGGCCTTGGCCCGGGCGATGGACAGGCGCAGGTCGGGGCTTGCCACTTCCATTCCCACAATTTCAAAATTCTTCACGATATCCTTGAGGGAGATATCTGCGTGAAAGATTTCCGCACCCACGGCCTTGGCCGCTTCGTTGATCTCTGC
>JAJRCO010000155.1 GCA_028678905.1 Methanomicrobiales archaeon | reverse complement strand
TTCTGGTAACATTCTGGAGAAATGATGAAAACAAGGGTTCGTGAATCTTTTGACGGAAAGGTTCCGTGACCCACCGTTCTTTCAGGGAATGATCGCATGAGCAATATCATCGAGACGCAGGAACTCGTCAAGCGATTCGGAGAGCTAACCGCAATTGACCATATATCGCTCAGCATCCCGGAAGGGGAGCTCTTCGGGCTGCTCGGCCCCAACGGATCCGGAAAGACCACCATGATCAAGCTGCTCACAGGCCAGATCTCACCCAATTCGGGACAGATCCGGATCATGGGAATCGATGCAGTGCGGGAACCCATTGCTGTTCGGGAGAAGGTGGGGATTGTTCCTGAACAGGAGACCCCGCCCAGTTTCCTTACCGCAGAGGAGTATCTGCATTTTGTGGGGAAGATCCGCCATATCGAGGATATTGATGAACAGTGCGCATTCTGGAGCGAGTACCTGGAATTCTTTGATAAAAATGATGTGCTGTGCAAAGATCTCTCACGGGGGACCCGCCAGAAACTGATGGTCGCCCAGGCCTTTCTGCACCGGCCACGCCTGGTTCTGATTGACGAGCCGCTGATCAACCTGGATCCGATCATGCAGAGGAAGCTGAAGGACTATCTGGCCAGGTACGTCCGGGAGGGCGGATCGGTCTTCCTTTCCACTCATTTCCTTGAGATCGCGGAGGAGATCTGCACCCGCATCGGCATTATCCACTCCGGACGTCTCGTTCATGAAGGTCCCGTATCTTACCTGAAATCCCAGTCACAGCACCTGGAACAGTTCTTCCTGGACACCATCGGAAGGGACGTGCATGCTTGATCTGTTCGTCGCGATGGTCAGGGAAGAGTGGAGGGTGCACACTTCCCTCTTTGGCAACTTCGGGTTTGCCCTGTTTCCCTTTCTCCTCCTGTTCTTTTCTTTCGCCGGCGCCCTGATCTGGCCGCTGTTTACCGACGTGATGCCCACGCATCAGGCGGTCCTGCTTACCCATTACAGTTTCGCCCTGGCCGGCGCAAGCGTTGGGGCGTTCGGTCTCTTTGGACGAGAGGTGATGAACCGCCGTTTCGGGCAGGCGAGCCTGATCGCCTATTCTTCCCGCAGTCTCCCCATCTCTGAACAGAGTATTCTCCTTAATTTTGTGTTGAAGGACACTGTGTACTACCTGTTTTTCTGGGTGTTTCCCTTCGTCGCGGGGGTGGGACTGGCCGCTCCCCTGATCGGGATCGCGTTCACCTATATTCCGCTTCTGCTGGTGACCCTGTCCCTCTCCTTCCTGGTGGGACTTTCTTTCGTGTTCCTCCTCTCTACCATATACGTTCATTCTTTCCGTGCACTCGTTATCGCCGTCCTGATCATTATCGTCGCTGCTGTCAGTACGGCTCACCTGGTTGGTACCGGGATCGCGGAACTCCTCCCCCCTCTACTGTTCTTCACCGCCCCCACTCTCCTCTCTCTCCTGGTGTCGGTGCTTCTGATCGTGGTTCCCATCGCGATCTCTGTCCGGTTCCTGAAGATCGAATTTAAGGACACAACGAGAAGATTTACCTCTGCCTTCACCCCTCTCACGGCCCGCCTCCGGTGGTCGTCTTACGCCCACTTTGTCGCCAAGGACGCCCTGGATCTGTCCCGTAGTGAGGGAGGTGTAGGAAAGATCGTGTTTTCTTTCCTCCTTCCGGTGCTGTTCATCTGGCTCGCTCTCTTTGTCCTGGGTCGTTTCATCCCCGGGATCAGCTTTCTCATGGTGTTCGCGATCCTCCTGGGGGTCATCTCTTCCACCATCTACAACTGGGTGACAGAGTTCGATCTGTTCGCTTCTTACACGTTCCTGCCGGTCAGGGTATCTACGGTGATCAAGGCGAAACTGCACAGTTATTTTCTGCTCAATCTGGTCTCAGCGGCCATCCTTCTGGGAGCAGGGATCAGTTCGGGGGAGCCAGTCCTGCTGATCGCTGCCTTTCCCACCTTCGCTGCGGTATCATTCTACGCTGTCGCGGTCACCATCTATTTCACCGGACTCTCCCCCACCCTGATGCTGTACAACGCCCGGGTCTACATCCCTTATCTTGCACTGATCGCGCCCGTTCTGCTTCTCCTGATCTTTCTTTCCCTACCCAATCCCTGGTTTGCGCTCTCCAGCATTCTATGCATTCCGGCAGGGGGCTTCCTCCTCCATCTGGGACTGGTCCGATGGGATAGGAAGGAGCAACAGAGCTTTTAGGACGGAGAAGTGTTGATCAGCGGGAAAGGGAAGACTACGGGATCCGATCGTTAAAAACAATCCCCCAATAAATGGGTATACAATTCCTATCGAAGGTGGATGTCCCCGCTCACCATTATCGGATATTGACAAGAATCCGGATCCCTGGGATCAACAGTAAAAGGGTACTGGTCTCTCGTCAGGTGGTGTAGGTACAGCACCCTCTAATCCGTAGCGACCACGCGATGGTTCTCCCCGTCGATCAGATACAGACTGGGATTATCGAGCAGATCCGCGACGTTGATGCGCAGCTCGATCAATTCAGAAAAGGAGAAGAAATCTCGTCTTTTCATCCCGCCTTCCTGCCAGAAGACGTCGATACCAGTAGGCTTCTTCCGGCTGGCTGAAATTTGCTGCATGGTGACTGACTTGGTATCTCAGTATATGAAATTTTCTCACCGAAGGGTCACTTATATGGTCCGGGAATACGATGAAGTGTGATGAATCCTGAAAAGCCTCTTACACCCCATACTCTTTCTTTCACCGATCTGAAACTCTCTTCAGAGCTGCAGAGAGCAATCGAAGATATGGGGTTCGAGGAACCTACCCCCATACAGTCGCTGGCCATACCCCCCGTCCGAGAGGGAAAAGACGTGATCGGTCAGGCATATACGGGAACCGGAAAGACCGCCGCGTTTGGAATCCCGGCCCTGGAAAAGATCGACCCGGCCGACCGGCGAGTGCAATCGATCATCCTCTGTCCGACCCGGGAGCTTGCCATCCAGGTTTCGGAAGAGCTGCGGAAACTCTCGTCCTACCTGAGAGGTATCCGGGTGATCCCCATCTATGGTGGACAACCTATTGAACGACAGATCTCCGCGCTGCGACAGGGAGTCCACATTGTAATCGGGACACCTGGTCGGGTGATGGACCACATGCGCAGGAGAACGCTCTCTCTCGCGGCCGTCAATCTGGTGGTGCTTGATGAGGCAGACGTCATGCTGGACATGGGGTTTCGTGACGATATCGAGACCATTCTGCGGGGAATTCCTAAAACGAGGCAGATCATCCTTTTTTCCGCGACCATGCCTCAGGAGATCCTGGAATTGGCGAAGAGGTACCAGAAAGACCCGCTGGTCCTCAAGGTGGTCCATCGCCAGCTGACCGTGCCGGTGATAGAACAGGTCTACTTTGAGGTCCAGGAGCGGATGAAACCGGAGCTCCTCTCCCGGATCATCGATCTGAACCACCTGCGATCTTCTCTGGTCTTCTGTAACACCAAACGAAGGGTCGATGAACTGGTAAATCTTTTCCAGGCCCGTGGCTATTCGGTGGAAGGCCTCCACGGGGACATGAACCAGCCCCAGCGGGAACGGGTGCTGGAAAAGTTCCGCAGGGGAGAGATTGAGGTGCTGATCGCGACCGATGTAGCGGCCCGGGGAATCGATGTCGAAGGGATCGAAGCGGTCTTCAATTACGATGTTCCCCAGGACGAAGAATACTATGTGCACCGCATCGGACGGACCGGCCGGGCCGGGCGGCCCGGGAGCGCATACACCTTCGTGTCCGGCCGGGATATGCAGAAGATGCGTGAGATCCAGCGTTACACCGGGGCCCGTATCGCACAGCGCCCGGTTCCTTCACCCGTGGAGGTGGAGGAAGCGCGGGCAGGGATCTTCCTCGATCGGGTCCGCGAAATTCTGGAAGCAGGCGATCTGGGGCGTTATATCCAGCTGGTGGAGCAACTGCTGCGGGAGGACTATACCTCTCTGGATGTGGCTGCGGCTCTTCTCAAAATGAACATGATGGGCGAAGCATCTCCACGGGGAAGATCGTAGGACGTAGGGTCTCTACCTGCAGGATAAGAACAAACAATTATTTCGCGCGAAAGGATTGTTTAAGTGAAGCTGGCTTGTGAACGCTATGCCGTGGGAACAAGAGAAAGAGAAGTTTGGCCGGAATATCATCCGCGAACTATACCGGGAAGGGATGATCCGCACCTGGTACCGGGACAATCCGGACGGCTGGAGACTGATGTCCGGTCTCTGGAGCCCTTTTTACATCCAGCTGCGCCCGCTGTCCAGTTATCCGGATCTGCTGAGGAAGGTCGGCCAGGCGCTGGGGATGCTTATCAGGCAGGAAGCCCCGTCCGTCACCTGCTGTGTGGGCATCGCTATGGCCGGAATCCCCCTTGCCACCGCAATCACTCTTCTCGAGGGATTGCCCTCGGGATTCACTCGCAAACTGGAGGGCGTTCATAATCCGGAAGAACTGCGGTCCTTTATCGCACGATATGGCGAACACGCATTGGTGGAAGGTGTTTTTGCAGAGGAGGACCGGATCGCGCTAGTGGATGACCTGGTGACCAGATTCGACAGCAAAATTCTAGCCCTCGAGCAGGTCCGGCAGGAACTGGAGAGAAGACATTGTTATCAGGCGGTGGCGGAAGATGTGGTAGTCCTCCTGGATCGTGAGCAGGGGGCACAGGAAGCAGCCCGGGGGCGGGGAGTGCGACTGCACGCTCTGATCCCCTTCCGCAGCCAAGGCCTGTCCTGGCTTGCCGAATCCCTCTCTGAAGAAGAATACCGAACCCTCAGCGATTACCTGAACCATCCCGGAAAATACCAGGATCCAACTCTGCAGGAACGGTTGCGTGCACAGGCTGAGGATGCAAAGAGGGAATGATCCAACAGCCGCGTGTGGGAGGAAGGAGTCTCTTTGGAGTATTACAGCCATTCATGCATAGTGGAGGAGGACGATTCCCGAATCGCTCCGACGGAGGCGGCAGCTGGATCACCAAGAAATAAACAGACGGGAGATATTCTTTATTGCGGGGAGCCCCTCATCTGGATATGGAATCAATCCCCACATCATCGAATCTGACCATTCCATCATTTATCCTTGCTTTTTTCCATCACGCATCTTTCTCCGCAGGTATGTAACGCGGGGATATAGTACCGCTCCGCATACTCCTTCACCATCCGCCGGGAGGAGAATTGGGGGGAGATGGTCCGGATCGATTCCTTCATCCGCTGGATCCACCGGTGAGGGGTGCCGTCTTCCGAGACCGAATAGTAAAGGGGAACCACTTCCTGCTCAAGGAGGTCGTACAGCTGGCGGGTGTCCCGCTCATTGTCAGACTCCGACGATTCTTCTCCGATTGTCCACCCGTTGTGCCCGTTGTACCCTTCCGGCCACCAGCCGGTGGGGACGCTGAGGTGCAGGACACCATTCATCGCCGCTTTCATCCCGCTGGTGCCCGACGCCTCCATCTTGCGGATGGGAGTATTGAGCCAGATATCTACCCCGTGAACCATCAGCTGAGCGATCTGTTCATCATAGTCTTCCACCAGAGCGATCCGTCCGCTGAATTCTGGCTGGGAGGCGAAACGATAGATCTTCTGGAGAATTTTTTTCCCTTCGTAATCGTCGGGATGAGCTTTCCCGGCGAAAATGATCTGGACCGGGTGCCACCAGTTGCCCAGTATCCGTTTCAGGCGATTGGTATCAGAAAAGATCAGGTCCGCTCGTTTGTAGGAGGTGAAACGCCGGGCGAATCCGATAGTGAGAGCATTAGGATCAAGCAGGGTTCCTCCCGCAACGATATTGATCGGCTCGGCATTCTCCTGGGTCCACCTCCAGCGTTTAAACTCCCGGATCCGGTTGAACAACTGTCTTTTAAGCCCCTGGTGGGCCCTCCACAGCAACTGATCCGGTATTTCATGAACGAGTTCCCAGATCGTTGCACTGTCATGGTCATCCAGCCAGTGGGAGTAGAAACGGCCCAAGCGCTCATCCAGTGCTAGTTCCATATTCGGCGCGAGCCAGGTAGGGAGGTGGACTCCGTTGGTGATGTAATCCAGGGGTATTTCTTCCTCCTTCTTTCCCGGCCAGAGAGGCCGCCACATCGTTCGGGCCACGATCTGGTGCTCACGACTGACTGCATTGCGACGGCCGGACAGCCGCAGGGCCAGGGCGGTCATGTTGAAGGTGTTTTCCGGATCCTTCGGATCTGC
>JAJRCO010000382.1 GCA_028678905.1 Methanomicrobiales archaeon | reverse complement strand
TTCTGCTGTTTTACATCGGTATGGAGATGGTCTACGCCCGCACCTCCCGTACCCAACTCACCGCTACAGAGAAGTATGAGAGCCGGGAAGGGGAGGACATCGCGGTGATGCCGCTTGCGACCCCCATGATCTCCGGACCCGGCGCGATCACCACCGCCATCGTGCTGATGAATGAGGCGATCCCCCAGGGCATCTCCGCGATGGCCATCGTAGTGGTCACGATCATCCTGGTTATCGTGATCACCTATGTGACGATGCGCAATGCCGACCTCATCGTCAACCGCATCGGCGTGCGCCAGTACCGGGCCATTAACCGGTTGATGGGAATGCTGCTGATCGCCATCGCGGTGCAGTTTATCATTACCGGGGTGAAAGAGGCCTTTCCCGTTCTGTCCGGAGTGATGGGATAGGTGGCGTTCACTCTCGCTCTCGCCCAGATGTCCGGGGCCTGGGGTGATCCCGCTACCACTCTCCGTACCGCCGAAAAGTTCATCCGCCGTGCCGCGGAGGCCGGCGCCGGGCTGCTCTGTTTTCCGGAGCAGTTTGCCACCGGCTGGTCTCCCCGTGTCCCCCGGTTCGCGGAGACCTTGGGGGGTCCCATTACCCGGGAGCTGGGTCGGCTCGCCGCCGAATACGCGGTTCCTCTTCTGGGCTCCTTTGTGGAGGCCACCCTGGACCGTCCCCGCAACACCTGTGTGGTGTTCGACCGGGAGGGAAACGCCCTCGCCTCCTACGCGAAGATCCACCTGTTCACTCCCGCAGGGGAGGACCGGAACTATACGCCGGGTGAGGCACTGGCTACTTTTACCCTTGAAGGAGTCCATTTCGGGATCGCCATCTGTTACGATCTGCGGTTTGCCCCCCTGTTCCACCTCTATGCCCTGCAGGGAGTAGACTGTATGATCGTCCCCGCGGCCTGGCCCTGCCGGAGGATCGGGCAATGGGAACTGCTGGTGGCCACCCGAGCGCTGGAGAGCCAGTGTTACGTGGCTGGGGTGAACCGTATCGGTGTCACCCCGGTGGAAGAGTACTGCGGCCATTCCCTGATCGCATCGCCTACCGGGACCATCCTTGCCCGGGCTGGAGATGATGAGGCCATGATCTGTGCAGAGATCGATATCGCTCTGCCTCAGGAAGTGCGGGAGGCGCTCCCGGTGCGGCAGGAGTACCGTCCCGATCTCTATACCCGCCTCTACGGTGAACGCCGATGAAGGGAAGATCGCACTTCACACTGAGTCTTCTGTCCCTCGTGGTGTTCACCTACCCCTTCTGGCTGGATCTCTCCCCGGTGACCTGGCTGGGAATTTACGCCGGGCTTCTCACCGGTTCTCTCGCGCCGGATGTGGACGCTCCTGATGCGGTGATCTTTCATCTCCGGTTGCTTCCCCGGGAATTACGTGCCCTGCTTTCCCTCTTTGGCTACCTGCTCCGTTATCTGGTCTACCTGCCGCTCTCCTTCCTTTTCTGGATGATCCTTTCCCGTTCCTACCGGCACGAGCACCGGGGGCTCCTCCACACCCCGGTGGGGGTCACCCTGGCCTCGCTTCTCGTACTCGGCTATACCACTTTTGTCTTCCTCCTTCTAGCGCGTCCGCTCAGCCTCAGTCTTCTCCTGCTCGCGGTCGCTTTTTGGGCAGGCTGCCTCTTGCACCTGCTGCAGGACTCCTGCACACCGGGAGGAATCGCCTGGGTGTTCCCGCTGCATTGCAGGCGCCTGCGGGGCACGATCCGGACCGATAACCGCACCGATCCCCGGCCCCTGCTCTACGCGGGCATCCTCCTGGGATGCCTGGTCTTTCTGATCCTGATGCCCGATCTGCCTTCTCCGATCATGGGGGGGATCGCAATGCTCACCCTGATCGGGGTGTGGTCCCTTTTCCTCGTTCTGGCCGGCACCTCGCTAGGATCAACCTAACGTATACTAGGTTCCAGCGCTAATGGATAGGTATGCACCATCTCACCTGCGTTTCCTGCGGGGCGACCTTCAATGCTGCCCAGATCCTCTATCAGTGCCCGGTCTGCGGGCACCTGCTGGCGGTGGAGTATGATCTGGACAGGATGGAGATCGATCCCCGGGCGTGGAAAGAGCGTCCCCTGTCAGTGTGGAGGTATCGGGAGATCCTTCCGGTCAGCGGACACCCCATCACCCTGCAGGAGGGAGGCACTCCCCTCTACCATCTAAAGAGGATGGGTGCAGAGATGGGTATCCGGGAGCTCTACGCCAAACATGAGGGAATGAATCCTTCCGGATCGTTCAAGGACCGGGGGATGACTGTAGGGGTGAGCATGGCCCTTCAACTAGGGAAGAATACGGTGGCCTGTGCGAGCACCGGTAATACTTCGGCGAGCCTGGCCGTCTATGCGGCGAAGGCGGGAATCCACGCCGTTGTCCTCCTCCCGGCAGGCAAGGTGGCCCTGGGAAAGGTGGCCCAGGCCCTGATCCACGGGGCAGAGGCCATTAGCATCCGGGGTAACTTTGATCAGGCGCTGGAAATGGTCCACGACCTCTGCCGCTCCCATGGGCTGTACCTGCTGAACTCCATCAACCCCTATCGCCTGGAGGGTCAGAAGACCATCGGTTTTGAGATCCTCGATCAGCTGGGGGGTGTGCCGGATCGGATTGTCCTTCCGGTAGGCAATGCCGGCAATATCTCGGCGGTGCATAAAGGCCTGAAGGAGTACATTACCCTGGGCCTGATCGACACTCTCCCCATGATGACCGGCATCCAGGCCGAAGGCTCCCGTCCAATCGTGGATGCGATCCAGCGGGGGCTTCCGGAGGTGATTCCTGAACGCCATCCCGATACGGTCGCCACCGCGATCCGCATCGGTACACCCGTGAATGCGGAGAAGGCGCTCGCCGCCATCCGGCAGACCGGCGGTACCGCGGAATCAGTGACCGACGATGAGATCCTGGCCATGCAGAAAGAACTCGCCCGGAAAGAAGGCATCGGGGTGGAGCCGGCTTCCGCGGCCTCCGTGGCCGGGGTGAAGAAACTCGTGGAAAGCGGGAAGATCGACCGGAAGGAAAGAATCGTATGCGTGGTGACCGGGCACCTCCTGAAAGATCCGGAAACGGTGGTACGACAGTGCAAGCCCCCTCTAGAGATCGACGCGGACCTGCGCTCCTTGCTCTCTGCCTTGCGTTTGTAATCTGCGTTCTTCCGGCGGGAGCGCTGGAGGCGGAGTACTGGATAGCGGAGAATGCCTCCGCGTATCATGCGGATTACACACTCACCAATGCGAGCGGATATACCTGGTGGGATCTCGGCCTCCTGGGAGAACGGATTCCTCTCACCGTATCCGCTGTCACTCTGCGCAGCGTGAACGGAACCTGCGATCCCTGTCCCTTCACCGCTAAACCCCCGAATGAAGTCACCTTTGATCGTGGTGATTACGTGCTTTCCTTTGACGGGACGATCCACAATAACCAGCTTCTCGTCGACTTTGAAACCCCCTCTTCAATCAGGGTACATGTTCCGAAAGGTCTCGACGTGCGAAATCCCCTCCTGGGAGTAGTGAGCCCGGAAGGCAACGTCACCGAAGAGCTGGCCGGAATTTTGATTTCGTGGAATAATACCCGGATGATCGAGTGCCGGATGTACGACCCTTTCCGTGAAACCCTGCTCACTTCCTTTTTAACATTCTGGGCGGTGGCCGCGGTGGTCCTTCTCTTTCCCTTCCTGGCGATGAGGAGAAAGAAGGGTTGAGGGATTGTCGGGGAATATGGTTTCGTGAGAAGATAGTAATTAGAGTAACTCTGTAAGTCTAGGGTAACCCGGGGAAGGGACCTCGCCCTACTCTCACTAGTGTCGCTCGAAAAATTCGGCCCATCGGATGACTGTTTAAGAAAGCTCGCAAAAAAAGAGACTATTTCTTCTGCTGTTTGATATCCAGAGAGAACTTTTCCGCGTTCCGGTCCGCGTACGCCTGGATCTTTGCGATCTCTTCCTCCTGACGCACCGGTCGGAAGAGGTGGCGGAATCTCTTCTGGGTGATCAGGTATTCCTCTACCGGCTTTCTCACCACTTTCTTCACCCGGGTGACCTCTCCGTTTACCATCTCGAAGTTCACCCAGAGGCCGGACTCCACGGCCAGTTTTCCGATGGTCATGGTCTGGTCACTCTCGAATCCCCATCCGGTGGCACAGGGCGAGTGCACCTGAACATAGCAGGGACCCTTGGTGGCCACCGCACGTTCGATCTTTTTCATCATATCCATCGGGAAGGCGATCGTGGCGGTAGCGACGTAGGGGGATCCATGGGCGGCCATAATTGCGGGCAGATCTTTCTTCGGCCGGGTGTTCCCGAAGGAGTGCTTGCCTGCGGGGCTTGTGGTGGTGCTGGCGTCATAGGGCGTGGCCCCCGATCGCTGGATTCCGGTGTTCATATAGGCCTCGTTGTCGTAACAGATATAGGTGATATCGTGACCGCGTTCAAAGGCGCCGCTGATGCACTGAATCCCGATATCGAAGGTCGCTCCGTCCCCTCCGATGATCACGACCTTCTCGGAACGTCCCTGGCGGCGCAGCGATGCCTCTATCCCTGAGCCCACCCCCGCCGCATTCTCAAACAGGGAGTGGATCCAGGGGACCTTCCAGGCGGTCTCCGGATAAGGGGTGGAGAAGACCTCCATGCATCCGGTGGCCGAGACGATGATCACATCTTTTCCCACCGCCTTCAGCATCAGGCGGGCGGCCATAGCCAGTCCACACCCGGCACAGGCACGGTGACCGCATTCCAGCAGTTCGATGTCGCGCTCGACCATTTACAGCACCTCCTCATGAAGGCCATAAAACAGGTTTCCCTCGCCCTTCTCCGCCAGGTCCACGATGGCCGCAACATCCTTCTTACGGATGTCCCTCCCTCCGAGACCGACGATGTAGTCATAGATCGAAATATCAGATCCAAACAGGGCGTCCTTTACTTCAAGCCCCACCGCTCCGCGTGAGCCCAGGGAGATGTTTTTATCCATGACCGCCACCGTGCTCGCACTCTGCAGGGATTTTTTCACTTCTTCGATAGGGAACGGGCGATAGGTGCGGATCTTTAGCAGCCCCACCCGTTTACCCTTCTTCCTCATCTCATCGATGGAATCCTTGATCGTGCCGCAGACCGATCCCATCGCCACCACTGCGGTTTCGGCATCCTCCATGCGGTACTCCTCCACCAGCGACGAATAGTCCCGCCCGAACTGCTCTCCGAATTCCCTGCCGGCCTTTCCGATCACGTCCTTCGATCGCTGCATGGCCTGATCGATCATGTAGCGGAACTCCATGTAGTATTCTGGTGTTGCGTACATCCCGAAGGAGAGAGGATTTTGGGCATCCAGCTTCTGATAGGGAGTAAACGCGGGCAGGTAGGTATCTATCTCATCCTGCGTGGGAACATCCACCGGCTCGTAGGTGTGCGTGAGGATGAAGCCGTCGAAACAGACGAACGCAGGCAGCAGGATACGGTGGTCTTCCATCACCCGGTAGGCGATGAAATGGAGATCCATTGCTTCCTGGTTGTCCTCAGCATAGAACTGCAGCCATCCCGAATCCCGCAGGGAGATGGAGTCCTGCTGATCGTTCCAGATGGACAGAGGAGCGGATAGGGAGCGATTGGCGATGGTCATCAGGATCGGGAGACGCATTCCGGCCACGTTGAAACAGACCTCGAACATGAGGGCCAGTCCCTGGGAGGTGGTGGCTGAGTAGACACGGGAACCTGCCGCCGATGCTCCCAGACAGGCAGATAGCGCCGAGAATTCGCTCTCCACGGTGATGTACTCCCCGTTCAGCTCCCCATCGGCCACCATCTCTGCCAGACGTTCAACAATATGGGTCTGGGGGGTGATGGGATAGGCGGCGATCACCTGGGGGCGGGAGAGACGAACGGCTTCAGCGACGGCATGGGATCCTTCGATGATTTGGCGCATCTACTTCGCCTCCTGCTCCATTTCGATGTCTTCGGCCGGGCATTCCTGGGCGCACAGGCCGCAGCCTTTGCAATAGACGAGATTGGGGTAGTAGTACTCGTCTGCGCCGACCTCGATGCAACCTTCAGGGCAGATCAGGGAGCAGATCCCGCACTTGGTGCACTTGCTGTGCTTGAAGGTTGGGCGGAATACTCTCCAGGAACCGGTTTTATTGTCCCGGGCCCGTCCAGGACACGCGGTGCATCCGACAGAAAGAGGCATGTCAGGATCCTCCCCGTACCAGGTCATATGCTCTCTTTGCTGCCTGGATATTCTTATCTGCTATTTCGCCTTTGAAACGGTGACGGAGAGCGTTTTTCAGGGCTTCAAAGGTGATCTCCCCGCTCGCCGCTGCAAACGCACCAAGCAGGGCGGTATTGGTGATGGGCATTCCCAAGGTGTCCAGTGCGATGCGGGTTGCATCGATGGTGATCAGCCGGATCCCGGCGGGAACCTCCGCATCGATCCCCTTTTCGGTGTTGACGATGGCGATTCCTCCGCTTTTCATTCCATGAAAGACATTCACGTCTTTGATGAGCGTGCTGTCCTGTACGATGATGTAGTCGGGTTCATACACCTGGCTTCGCAAACGGATTTTATCATTGCTGAACCGGACGAACGCTTGAACGGGCGCACCCCGCCGTTCCACCCCGAAGGCAGGGAAAGCCATCGCGTTCTCGCCGCTCTCAAATGCAGCGACCGCAATCAGCTCGGCAGCGGTGACGGATCCCTGGCCACCTCTACCATGTATACGTAACTCTTTCACAAAAACCCTCACTAATTTTACATGATTAATTGATATAAATATGAGTATAGGTATGGCATTAACGCCTTACCGGACACTCTAATTCAATGATCGCGCCGACGTAATAAAAAAAAAATGTCCACAAAGGATCAAGACTATTATTTCGGATATTCGAGTTCATTCTCCCAAGATTGAGTTACTCTATCATTATCCCAGACTACCCGGTAGACATTACATCCTTCCTCATCAGAGTTTGAAACACTAATCAATTTGAATTGACTTGGAGGAAATTTGACGATGTATCCTTCTTTTCCTGTTATTCTATGCCTGATTCTGGTTCCGTATCGATAAAGTCTTTTTTTCATGTTGGAATACTAGTAGATAAGACTCAATATTATTTTGATCCCATTTTTTCCTACAGGTCAAATGAAAAGATTTCTCCGATCTCGCTTCTATCTGGCATTCACTCTTTACTTTTTCTATCCAGGGTAATTTTCGGCAATGAAACTCTCGAGTGGAATTAATATAGGTTGTTCCATCAACCCTATTGATATGAAGAAGAAAGAAAAGGACGACAAGACCAAAAAAATTGTTAAAGAGGAAAGGCGGGAGGAGAGAGAGGAGACAATAACCAGAAGACGGAAAGATACTCATAAAATTGGATAAGGACTGTATGTAGATCTTTTACGATCTTTGTAGTGGCCCTGCACGTACCGCACTTAGTCGCTTGGTGAGTCCTTGCAGTACGACCTCAATCTTGCTGCCCATGTAAGCCCATGCGTGCCCGCACACCGATGACAGGTCACCACGATATATGTGTTCTCTACCTCCATCCGGATCAGGCTCCGACAATAACGACACACCCATTAAGCTCGGCTTCTTCTCCTCGGTCCACAAAGAACTGCAGTCAGGACAACGCACCAGGTGCCCTTCCATCACAGCGACTCAGTCGGGAAGAGATGATAAGGTCGTGGTTTGCCGGGAGTATCATACAGCTGCGTAAGCGTAACAATTTTATGTGAAGGCAGGATAAGGGGTAGTGCCGGGGATTGCCTCTTCTCGACGGAGAGAAAGGTACTGAAAATGGGACGAGAACCCATTCTTACCGGGGTAACCCCGACACTGCACTTCTTCATCGTGATCTGGATTTCGATTCCTTTTTCATACCGAATACCCTCGCAGATCTAGTAAAGAAGGCCAGATTGTGGAGGAAAACGGATATAAATCAGGTTTAGCGACCATCGGGGTCATGGATTGAAAAAAGAGAGAATTACGGCAATCCGCGGAATCTTCTCTCTAAGTTTCCGCCCGATAATCTCATCCAGCTCGCCCCGAGGCCTCCCGCTGGATTACGAGGTAATCGATCTCTGAGTTACGCTTCTGCTCCCGGTGGATATAATCAATTGAATTCCCGGTTCATGATGCCCGGTGCGATTCATTTCGGGATGTTAAAGTAGAGGTTTCTCCGTCTCACCAATTCTTTTTAATTATACCATTGCCGCACCGCGGATTGTTCAGCGCATGCGCAAACCTCACCACCTGTTACTTACCAGACATTTTGATCTCCCCGTATGTGGCTGACAACCCTTTAGACAGTCCCCGATCGTCGCTCCAGGCACTCTAGAGAACGAAGTATGATTTGCCCTCGTACTCGGAATGTTTGATCGCATCGACACACAGTGATGGATCCGACCCCTCATTATTGTCGGTAATAGAACAGTGGATCGGTTGAATATGGGTACTTCTTCTATCTCGTTTCGCTCATCTCAACTTCAAGCCCCAGTATCTCCCCTTTTCCCTGGAACACATCGCGGGCGATCCGGGCAAGACCTCTGGCGGCACACCATTCATCGTACACCGCCACTGGCTCCCCCAGAAGGCGCTCGATTTCCGGTGCCACCCATGCAGCGACCGAGCCGGAGAGTGCGACCCGAGCCCGTGGGTTGAGGATCCGCAATGCGGCACATTCCATGGCCGCAAAGAGGGCGAGCGCAGGATTGCGCTCCGGCGCGGCTAGAGTATACTGCACCCCGGCATGCTGAAAGGCCTCGTTGGCGGTCAGCTCGCCCCGGTCGATGCGCCGTATCGCATCCACATCGATAGCCCCGTGCAGGGTGCCGGGCGCGAAGATACAGGCATCCAGTGCTCCTACGAGGTGTCCCCCGTTCACCAGCATGGTCACGGTATTAGAGCTGATGTCAGAGATGATCACGTCATTTCCCAGATCGTGCACCACCTCGTAGGCGATGCCCACTTTTTCCGGGCTGGCCTGATGTGAGTACACCCTGAACCGGGGATCGGTAGGTGAACCCCGGTGCAGGCCGGGGATCACCACCGCAGGAAGTCCGGATTCGGCGATCTGGTCAAAGACACGGGTACCTCCCCCGATGTGTTTTCCCGCGCCTTCCCTGCTTACTACCCCCCGGTTTTGCACGCATTCGATGGGGGTGATGCGGGTGATGGCATCTCCCATGGAATAGCACACCGCGATACCCTGGATGGAGGAGGGGGGACCGAACGTGGACAGATCGCCCCAGGAAAAAGTCCGGGCGCTCTCCCGGGACAGTTTGAACTCCTGCACACCGTTTGAAAAGCGGATGGCGGTGGTCCCGTGGTCGATCCCGATGTACATACCTGTGATTGTACCATCCGGGGGATAAGTGCATGGGTTTTCCCGGTCCGTGTCCTTGAGGAGGGATAAAAAACAGGATACTCTCCAGAACGACAGTCAAGCACAAACCATCACCAAATCTATGGTGAGTAATTTTCCGGCTGTTACTCATCACCACTGGATGGAGATTTACTGCTAAAGGGCCCCTTCTCATGGGAACAAGATAGATTTGATACGAATGGCGCACCAGTGTATGGGTATGTTCAGTGTGGTAACTGGCGGTTGCGGTTTTATCGGCTCGCATCTGGTGGATGCTCTGGTCCGTCGCGGCGACCAGGTGCTGATCATTGACAACCTCTCCACCGGTGTGCAGGATAATCTCCGCTCTCACCTGTCCTCTGGTGCGGTCGAACTCCTCGCCACCGACTTGCTGGAGAACTCCTGGCAGAAGAAGATCGCCGGAGCCCGCCGGTTATACCACATCGCGGCCGATCCGGATGTGCGGGAGAGTGCTCATCGCCCTGACTCTCCGATCGCCAACAACCTGGTGGCGACCGCCCGGGTGCTAGAGGCCATGCGCACCAAAGGAGTGCCGGAGCTGGTCTTCACCTCCACCTCCACCGTGTATGGGGATGCGACGGTGCTTCCCACTCCTGAAAATTATGCACCACTCGAACCCATTTCCGTGTACGGGGCTACCAAGCTCGCCGCCGAAGCCCTTATCTCCGCGTACTGTCACTCCTTTGGAATAAGGGCCTGGGTGTACCGTTTCGCAAACATCATTGGTGAGCGCTCGAATCATGGAGTGATCTGGGACTTCCTCCAGAAGCTCCGCGCCGAACCCCACCATCTCGAGATCCTGGGAGATGGGCGGCAGAGCAAATCCTATCTGGAAGTGCATGCCTGCGTGGATGCCATGCTGTATGCCCCCGATCATGCCGGACGCCCTTTCAATGCCATAAACATCGGCTCTGAAGACTGGATCGATGTGCGGAGCATCGCCGACATCGTCGTGGAGGAGATGGGATTGTCGAGTGTGCGGTATTACTTTACCGGAGGCGAGCGGGGCTGGGTGGGAGATGTTCCCCGCATGCTCCTCTCCCTGGAAAAGATGAAAAACCTGGGCTGGGAACCCCCGGTGACCTCGCGTGAGAGTGTGGTCAGGACCGTCCGCGCCCTGCTGGAGAAGTGAAGACGTGGATCCTCTCTCCCCCCTCTTCATCGTCCTGCTGGGGGCAACCCCCTTCTTTGAGGCCCGCTACGCGATTCCTTTTGCGATACTGCAGGGTTACGCCCCCCCAGAGGCGTTTGTCCTGGGGGTGCTGGGTAATCTCCTTCCGGTGATTCCGCTTCTCCTGCTGCTGGACCCGGTTTCCCGCATACTGAGTGACCACTCGGAGACCTTCCGCCGCTTCTTCGACTGGCTGTTTAACCGGACCCGGAAGCATTCGGTCCACTTCGAACACTGGGGAGTCCTCGCTCTGTTCCTCTTCGTGGCGGCCCCTATCCCCACCACCGGTGCCTGGAGCGGATGTGCTGCGGCGTTCATCTTCGGGATCCGCTTGCCTCCCGCGCTCCTGGCGATCGCTGCGGGAACGGTGGTCGCGGCGCTGATCACCACTCTCCCTGTTTTGGGGTTCACCGCGATCCTGGGGGCAGGATGAAATACCTGGTTCTGCTCGGCGACGGGATGGCGGACGAGCCCCTGGACGAACTGGGAGGAAAGACGCCTCTCGAGTATGCCCGCACCCCGCACATGGACCGGGTGGCCCGGGAAGGAAAATGCGGTCTCCTCTCCACCGTTCCCCCCGGTTTTGAAGCGGGAAGCGACATCGCAAACCTCTCTATCCTGGGATACGATCCGGCCCGCTACTATACCGGCCGCGGACCCCTGGAGGCGGCGAGCCTTGGGATCCGGCTCGAACAGGAGGATGTCGCCTACCGCTGCAATCTGGTCACCGTGGAACAGGGAATCATGCAGGATTTCACCAGCGGCCACATCTCCAGCTCCGAAGGAAGAGCCCTCTTTGCGGCTCTTTCCGCGACGATTCGGGGCGTCTCCCTCTATCCGGGTATGAGCTACCGCAACCTGCTGGTGGTCTCCGGCGGGAAGGGTGCGGTCACCACCCCGCCTCACGACATCGTGGGACAAGAGATCCAGCCTCACCTTCCCACCGGTCCGGACGCCACCCTGCTCCGGCGTGCCATAGAAGAGAGTGCCCGCGTCCTTGCCGACCATCCGGTAAACCGGGATCGGATCAACGCCGGAAAACTGCCGGCCACACTGGTCTGGCCCTGGAGTGGGGGGAAAAAGCCCCTCCTTCCTACCTTCCGTGAGAAATATGGTCGCACCGGTGCGATGATCTCGGCGGTGGACCTCCTGAAGGGTATCGCGACCTACGCAGGGATGAAGGTGATTACGGTGCCCGGTGCGACCGGCTTTCTGGACACCGATTACCAGGCCAAGGCCCGCTATGCCCTCAAGGTGCTGCAGGACGTGGACTTCGTGTATGTCCATGTTGAAGCTCCCGATGAAGCCGCTCATATGGGCAACCTGGAGGAGAAGATCCGCGCCATCGAAGCCTTCGACGGAGTGGTGGGTACGGTGTTGGCGAATTTCGACGGGGTGCTAACGGTCCTCCCCGATCATCCCACACCCCTGCGGATCAAGACCCACACTCATGATCCGGTACCCTTTGCCGTGTGGGGAAAGGGAAAGGACGGGTGCATTGCTTTCTCAGAACGGGAGGCCGCCCGGGGTTCCCTGGGGCATATGAAGGCACTGGATCTGCTTTCCTATCTGTTCCAGTAGCATACACCATCATTTTATTATTTCCGAATAACCGGGATATTGATGCGAGTTCCTGAGCTCTTAACCCTCCTCGATTCTCTGGAGCGGAAGGTGGGGCCACTCTCCCCTATCCAGCGCATCCTGTTGGGCACCGATGGTTCCATGACCGGCCTTCTGGAGATCGTAACCCGGGGTCCGGTGGATATCACCACCCGGGTGCAGGAGATTGTATCCGCGGATGATGCGACCGCACGCCTGCTGGAAGTAGAGCGGGGCGAAGACGTAAACTACCGAGTGGTAGAGCTGCGCAGTCGTCTGTCCGGCACCGCGCTGATCTATGCGATCTCGCATACACCGCTCTCTCGCCTGGACCCGGCCTTCCGTTCCGATCTGATGAAGGCAGATATCCCGATCGGAAAGATCCTCCGCAGCCATCATATTGAGTCCCGCCGGGAAATTCTTGACCTTTCGGTCCAACCGGCTGATGGGGAGCTCTCTGCGGTGTTCGGGATCTGCGCCGGAGAACCGGTACTTACCCGCCACTATCACATCATCAGGGAGAAAAAGCCCCTTATCTCCATCCAGGAATTCCTGCCCGCGAGCCGTTTTACCGCTGACCGGAGGATAGTGGTGGAGGCACCCGCCCGGCTTCATCTCTCCCTGATCGATCTGAATGGAAGCATCGGACGTGTGGATGGCGGAATCGGGATCACCCTGGCCCAGCCGGTCACCCTCCTTGAAGCCTGCTGGGGAGATACCCTGCGGGTCCAGGGAGGGGATGCATCGGCCCGGGACCGTGTGCATAGGGTCGCCACCGCCATGCTCCCCCTCCTGGGCAGAAGCGGGGCGACTATCACCCTGCACCGCACCATTCCCGCTCACACTGGTCTTGGTAGCGGGACCTCTCTCTCCCTGGCCACTGCTGCAGCCCTGTACCGGCTCGCCGGCAGAACCGAAGAAACCCGCGCCCTGGCGGTCCTTGTCGGCAGAGGGGGCACCTCTGGCATCGGCACCGCCGCATTCGAGGCCGGAGGATTTCTCATCGACGGTGGTCACCGCTTCGGGGAAGGAAAAGAGAAGAGTACATTTCTTCCCAGCGCCGCCGCGGAAGGGATCACCCCGGCCCCGCTGATTGTCCGCCATCCGTTTCCCGAAGATTGGAAGGTGCTCCTGGCATTACCGGAGACAATTCCCGGTGCAAGCGGCAGGGAAGAGCGGGATATCTTTCAGACCGCCTGCCCGGTACCTCTCTCCGACGTGCAGGAGATCTGTCACGAGGTGCTGCTGCGGATGCTTCCCGGGCTTGCAGAGCATGATCTGGACAGTTTTGGTGTCGCGGTAAACCGTATCCAGGAACGGGGGTTCAAAAAGCTGGAGATCGCCCGGCAAGCTCCACTTGTCCCCCGTATTCTCTCCGCACTGCGGGATGCGGGAGCTGCGTGTGCGGGGATGAGCTCTTTTGGACCCACCGTTTTCGCGATCACCGATACCGACACCGATCTCCTGGAGAGCGCCGCCCGGGAGGCGATGTCCGTGACAGGGGGAAAGATCATGAAAACTGGCGGAAGGAATCAGGGAGCGACGATACGACTCGAAGAAGGGAGAGATAATATCCCTTCATCCCCCCATTGATGTGTATGGTACAGAGGAGAAACCTCTCCCTCGGGATCACCGTAAACCTGGACAACTACGAAAACCTCCGGTTGGAAGTGAGCGGGGAAGTGTGCACAGATGGTGATGCAGAAGAGCTGATCGCGTACCTGGATAGCATTCTCTCCCGCCTGGGACGGGGCACTCCTGAGACCGCGGAGAAAGTGGACAGTTACCGCAAACGGGTGCTCTCTCTGCCTTCCCCCCCTGCGGTATCGGGAACTTCCGGAGGAGTAGCGTCCATGCCCGGTGGAATACCCAGGGAACCGGCGGCACCGGCTCCTTCCCTTACCGCCACACCAGCTCCCGCTCCCGAAGCTGCACCTTCTACACCCCTCCCGCCAGAGGAAAGAAGAAGAGTCGTCCCACCTCCCG
This sequence comes from Methanomicrobiales archaeon, assembly GCA_028678905.1. Lineage (GTDB taxonomy): Archaea > Halobacteriota > Methanomicrobia > Methanomicrobiales > JACTUA01 > JAJRCM01. Next base: position 14,722 of record JAJRCO010000382.1, on the reverse strand, counting down.
TCTCTCCGGTAAAAGAAGCGGTTCTCCCCTCCACCGGCAGAAAAGAGACTGTTGGAAAGAAGGAGACTGCCCTTCCATCCACTTCACCGGAGATAAAGAAGCCGAGCACCCCCGCTCCATCACCGGCACCCAGAAAAGAGATTCCCCTGCCCGCGAAGAAGGAGGCTGCAGTTCCCCCGGTACCTGCGGTAAAAAAAGAATCCCCGGCTCCGGTGGTATCCCCGAAACCTGCTCCCGTGCCTGCACCGGCAGGATCCGCAGCGCTGCCGAAAGAGGAGGCGTTCTCCTGCGAGCGGTGCGGGGAGCCGATCACCCCGGTCCAGCGGAAACTCTCCCGCATGTTCCAGAATAAGGATCTGTGCAAGAAATGCCTGCAACAGCTCTGAACGGCCTCGGCCGGGAAGCTCCAACTTATAAACCATCGCAAGAAACAATCAAGTAATCATGGACAAGCATCTGCTGCGGTGGGATGAGACCCTCTTTAAAGACATGGAGGTGTTCGAGATCGATTACGTTCCCGAACAGTTCCGTCACCGTGAAACGCAGATGCGGGAACTCGCCTTCCAGATCGGGCCCGGACTGCGGGGTGGACGGCCGTTAAACTCGCTCTGCCGGGGTCTTCCAGGGACCGGGAAGACCACCAGTGTGCGCAAGCTGTTCACGGAGATCGAGGAGAGCACAAAAAAACTCATTCCGGTTCACGTGAACTGTCAGATCGACAACACCAAGTATGCGGTATTTTCCCAGATCTACCGGAAACTCGCCGGACACCTTCCCCCGGCCACCGGCACCTCGTTCAAGCAGCTCTTCGATGCGATCGCCCGCATCCTTATCCGCGAGGAAGCGGTACTGGTGGTCGCCCTGGACGATGCGAACTATCTGCTCTACGAAAATGAGATGAACAAGGTGCTGTACACGCTCCTGCGGTCCCATGAGTCGTACCCGGGCACCCGCATCGGAGTGATCCTGATTGTATCTGATATGTCGGTCGATCTGGTACGGGAGGTGGATCCACGGGTCGCCTCGGTACTCCGTCCTACGGACATCTATTTCCCACCCTACAGCCAGGAGGAAGTGCACAGCATCCTCAAGGAACGCGTTCTCCAGGGATTTTATCCGGGTGTTCTCTCTGAAGAGCTGTTCGATCTGGCCGTAGAGCAGACCATGAAAAGCGGGGATCTGCGGGTAGGGATCGACCTGCTGAAGCGGGCGGGTCTGCAGGCGGAGCATGATGCCCGGAGGAAGATCGAGAGGGAGGATATCTGCAAGGCCTACGAGATCTCCCGATACCTGCACCTGGATTTCACCATCCGCATCCTCCGCGAGGAGGAAAAGAAGGTGCTCGCCATGCTGGCGAATCTTTCCACCCAGGAAACAGAGATGACCGCCGGAGAGATCTACAAGGTTCTGAAGGAAACCGTGCCCCTCGGGTACACCAAGTTCTACGAGATCGTAAGCAAGTTCGATGCCCTGCGTCTGGTAAACCTGCAGTATCGGAGTGGCCGGGGCAGAACCCGCATCATCACCCTTCGCTATGATCCGGCCCGCATCCTGGAGCGGTTGTAGCGGTTCTTTCAGGAATGCGGGTAGTGGGGTTCCATCCGGGCGACGCCGATCTGTGTTTTTCCTGGGATACTGCGGGAATCCAGTCCTCCAGATATCGAAAAACAACTCTTATCTATCAGAATTCCATACGATGTGTGGGGATTTTCATCATGATAAGCGTGAACGAACTCGCACTGGATCTGTTCGATGATCTGGTGGAATATCCGGAAGATTTTAATGCAGCGTTCCACCAGCTGGACAACGGTGCCCGCATCGTGGACTGCGGAGTCAGCACCCGCGGTGGGTACCTGGCCGGCAAACGCTTTACCGAGATCTGTATGGGGGGCCTGGGAGAGATATCCTTCTCCATGGGGCGAATCAAGGACGTCCCTCTTCCCTTCATCCAGGTGAGCACCGATTACCCGTCTATCTCCTGCCTGGGGGCCCAGAAAGCCGGCTGGACAGTAAAAGTGGGGAATTATTTTGCCATGGGAAGCGGTCCGGCGCGGGCTCTTGCACTCAAACCCAAACACACCTATGAGGTGATCGACTATGAGGACGATTTCGATTATGCCGTGATCGCCCTCGAAAGCGACAAGCTCCCGAATGGGGCGGTGATGGAAAAGATCGCCGAAGAATCGGGTGTGGATGTGGGCAATGTCTGTGCGGTGGTCGCACCTACGGCGACTATCGTCGGCTCTATCCAGGTCGCCGGGCGGTGTGTGGAGACCGCCATCTACAAGCTGAACGAGCTCGGGTTCGATACCCGGAAAGTGATCGCCGCTACCGGCTGTGCCCCAGTTGCGCCAGTGAAGAAAGACGGCACCCGGGCCATGGGCAGCACGAACGATGCGACCATCTATCATGGTAGTATCATGCTCACCGTACGGGCACCGGAGATCAAGGATTATCTGGACCGTATACCCAGCAACAAATCCAAAGGCTATGGAAAACCGTTCTACGAGATCTTCAAGGAAGCAAACTTCGACTTCTACCAGATCGATACCTCCCTTTTCTCACCGGCAGAGGTCGTGATCAACGAACTCACGGAGGGAGCGGTCTACCACGTGGGTGCGTTAAATCCCGAGGTCATCCTGAAATCCTTTGGGTTTGCCTGATTTCCATATTTTCTCTCCTCTTCATAGGATTGTGATCAGCGCACCATATTTGTCCCACTCTGTATCAGGGCCATACAGCAGCATCGAAGAAGAGCTACCTCTGCCAAGAATTATTCGTACAGTGACTAGACCTTGCTGATCGATCGTGAATCCACGATGAATGATCGAGGCGTATCCTAATATTAATTACCAGCCAGAGATACATTATTGACCGGTTCTTCGAGTTAGGGCTTGTGGTCTAGCGGTTATGATATCGCCTTTACAAGGCGGGGATCGTCGGTTCGAATCCGACCAGGCCCATCTCTTTTTATATTACCGTCAGAGAGATTGATATAGTGCGAATGAAAAAAACCTATGAATGCCCCTGCAAACAAGCATGCACCGAAAAAGGAAGCCATTTTCAAATTAAAAATATTCAGTTTAGAATTAATTTGGACACCCTATATTTCGCTTAAAAGCATAAAAACACGGAATAATTAAAAAAAAATTAGAAAAATGGTTATATAGAATGGAGCGATAAAACAATTTTATTTAAACCTTGTATTTCATGGAATTGAATCCAAGTGTAATTAGGAGGAAATTATGAGGGAAATCGTTACTGATAGAACTCGAAGAGCACGACAACAGAGAGGTGAATTATTAGAAGGAGAGAAAAATGATAACTATCAGGATTTAGTTGCCAAATTAATCCCTGCAGAGGTAGTTGCCGTCTACATCGCAGGCGACGGTGCCATCAGCGCGGCTTCTGAGGCTGGACTCACCCTCAATTATGGCGGGATAACTTCAGTCCTATTCGTTGCGTTGCTCATCGGAACTCCTCTTTATCTCATGAGGATAAGCAAAGTGACTGATGTCCGACAACTTGCTGTTTCAACATTTTCGTTTGTTGTATGGGCATTTGCATTGGGTGGCCCCTTTAAGATTTTCTTTTCCTGGTGGAATCCCATTTATGGCTCAATTTTGATACTTATCTATACTTTTTACATTGCGATAATATTGGCGAAATAAAATTTTTTATCCTCGCTTTTCTCACAGGGTCGAAATGTACTCCATGGGAGTGAAAATAGCTGAAAACCTTACTTACTTACTTTCTTACTTGAATGAAGGCTATTATTCAAATTATTACTCTATTAAATTTTAGTGTGGTTTGTTGATTGCTGTACACACCATTCCATCTCATGAAACGTATCAGGCTCCGTTTTCTTCTTTTCGATCTATTTCCTTAAGATATCGGGAAACCAATATGTCCTCCGGTTTTTTGTATGACCTCCGCTGCCGGCATGAATGATCGGTACAAGTGGACTGCCCTCTGGATCACCTCGCTTTCCACGCTGGTAGGTGTACTCAACGCGAGCACACTGATCATCGCGCTCCCCACCATCCTAGTTGATCTGCATACCACCCTGTTTGGGGTGATGTGGGTGCTGATCGTCTATCTCCTAATCGCCACCATCCTTGCGCCGGCCTGGGGAAGGGTGGCGGATATGTACGGGAGAAAGAATCTCTATCTCTTCGGACTTGCGGTCTTCATCGCAGGCTCTCTCCTGTGCAGTATCTCGGCGGATATTACCCAGCTCATCCTCTTCCGGGTGGTGCAGGCGATCGGAGGATCGCTCCTCATCTCCAATGGTTCCGCGATTGTGGCCGATGCGTTTCCGCTTTACGAACTGGGAAAGGCAATGGGGGTACTGTCGATGATCATCGCAGCCGCCTTTGCCGCCGGTCCCATCGTAGGTGGGATCCTCACCGTATTCGATTGGCGATGGAACTTCTACGTTAACATCCCTATCGGGGTGATCGCTCTGGTCTGGGGATACTACCGGCTGCAGGAACCAGTGGAGATCAAACAGGGAGAACAGTTTGATTACACCGGGATGGTACTTTTTACCGTTTCATTCATCGCCCTGATCATCTATATTAGTCTGGGGGCGATTGAGGGATTTGCCGCCCCGATTATGCTCGGCCTGCTAGCAGTCGGCATCGTCACCCTGTATGCATTCTTACACCAGGAGAGGCGAACCCCCTACCCACTGATCGATATTTCGGTGTTCAAGATACGCATCTTTTCCTTCGGGCAGGTGAGCGCCTTCCTTAATTCTATCGCCCGGGGAGCAGTGCTGGTGCTGCTGATCCTCTTCTTCCAGGGTCCACGGGGGATGGACCCTCTGACGGCAAGTATTTTTATTCTCCCGGTAGCGGTCGGCCTTGCCATTACCGGCCCCATCGGGGGCATCCTCTCTGATACCTATGGGTCCCGCATCATCAGCACGCTGGGGCTGGGGATATCATTCGTCGGCTTGCTGGGTCTAGCTACCCTCCACTATGATACCCCCTATCCTATCATCGCAGTCTGGATGCTGGTGAACAGCGTTGGTTCCGGCCTGTTCCAGGCCCCCAACACGAGCGCCATCATGGGCGCGGTCGCACCCCTGCGAAGAGGTTTCGCTTCGTCAATGCGGGTACTGCTGATGAACGCAGGGAACGTGATCTCGATGAGCATCGCGCTTCCCCTGATCCTCGGCACCGTCACCCTGGAAGAGATTACGGATATGTTCATCATGGGAGGAGCGATGCTGCCGGTCTCTGTCCAGGAAGCGTTCACCTTAGGCATCACACACGCGTTTCTTCTTTCAGCGATCATCACGGTTCCGGCCATTATTCTCTCCGCTCTGCGGGGGACAGAGCAGCGGCAGAAAAAGACGCCTGAACCTTACACGGTATGATCCGCCCATATCTTGAAATAGAGTAGAAAAGAAAATCAGATCACCGATGTACCGCCTCCTGATTCTGGAAAGGAATCTCCCCACTTCTGGAACTCTTCTCACCTCTTTGCGGGGGCGGGATCAATTCATCCTCCATACATGCGATATCGTTTCAGCGGCGATGGATGAAGTCCAGCACGGGAGATACGATGTGATCCTTGCTCATCATCCCGAAGGCAGGACCTTTCTGGTATCCCTTCGTGCACAGGGAATACGTATCCCCTTTGTCATGTTCTCTGATCACTACGATGCGGAAAAAGAAGCACGGGCGCTGCAGAAGGGGGCGGATTACTATCTGTGGGATGATCCGGTGCACCTTGCATCCCTGGATTCAGTTATAGAGAATCTTGCCACACGCTGGAGGAATGAAGAGCAGATCATGCAGGACAATGCAATTATGAAAGCCGTGCTGGATGCTGTCCCCCTTGCCGTGGCGGTAATAAAAGACCACCGGATGGTCTGGATGAACGATCTGATGCCCCGCAAGCTGGGATACGAGAGATATGAACTGCTGGGAACTGATCCCCTCCAGCTGATCCAGGGAGAAGAGGAGCATCGACGGATCGATAAAGAGTTGTTCACCCGTCTCTCTTCCCGCGGGTGGGGGAGTGTGGAGGCGGAGATTCATCGGAAGGATGGATCGCTCTTAAGCTGTCGGCTGCGATCCCGTCAGATTGACCCTGCGGATCCTTCGCGGGGACACATCATCATCGGCCAAGATATCTCCGATTATATGCATATCAGGGATCTGCTGCGCAGGAGCGAGATGCGCTACCAGACCCTCCTCGATCAAGCAAACAGCATCGTCCTCCGCGTGGACCCCACCGGTAAGATAAAATTCATCAATAAGTTTGGTGAGCAGTTCTTTGGATACACTGCCGAAGAACTGGTCGGAAAGAATATGGTGGGAACGATCCTCTCGGCACGGTCTCGTTCAGGCCGTGATCTCGCCGCCATGGTCGTCGATCTCATGCGCAACCCGGATGAGTATGAGATCAACGTCAACGAGAACATGAAAAAGAATGGGGAGCGGGTCTGGGTTGCCTGGACGAATAAGGCGATCCGAGACGAACAGGGAAATCTTGTGGAGATGGTAAGCATCGGAAACGATATTACCGACCGCATGGTGGATGAAAAGAACACCTATATCCACGCCGCTCCCTGGAAGACCGCGGTTCTCCAGAATACCGATGTCAAGGAAGAGGTATTCGAGGCCGCCTACTCCATCTCTGTTGAACTCTCCCGAGAGGGAAGGGAAGGAAAGCCCATTGGCACGGCGTTCATGCTGGGGGACTCCCAGAATGTGCTCGATAAATCCAAACAGCTCATCCTGAACCCCTTCGAAGGTCATCCCGCCACCGCACGTTGCCTCACCAGTCCCGACCTTAAGGAGACCATCAAAGAACTGGCCCAGCTGGACGGTGCCTTCGTGGTGCGTGGAGACGGGGTGGTGGAAGCTGCCGGCCGCTACATCACCATCGATACCAGTCAGGCTACAGTTCCCAAAGGGCTCGGCACTCGCCATGCTTCGGTGGCCGGCATCACCCAGGAGACGAAGGCGGTGGGGATCGTGGTCTCTCAGAGCGGAGGGCGAATCTCCATCTTCAAGGACGGGCGGATCGTCCGTATCATCACCCTCAACGAATAGCGGAAATCCCCGGCGGAGTAACGTAATGTACCCTGTAACCCGAAAGGTATCTCCTCTCCTGACGAAGGCGCACCGATGACCTGCGATCAGTGTGGCCTCTGCTGTCTCTACTACCGGGGGACCTCCTGGGCCCGGAAAGAGGATCTCCTCCGCTGGTATGATGAGGGGCGGAAAGACATCCTGCAGTACGTGGCGGTCCCCGGCCCGGATGGCAGGGAAGTCACCGCCGACACCCTCTCCCGTGGAGATTTGGAGGGGATTGAGAGCATATCTGGCTGGACCGAGCCAGGCACCGGCCGGGATCTCCACCCCTGCCCTTTCCTGGAGAAGGAATCCACGAACCTGTACCGCTGCACCATCCATGCAACCAAGTCTCTCACCTGCCGAAAATTCGTCCACGAAGACTGGGAGATGTTTATCGCCTACCGGGATCGGTTTTTTTCGCCCTGAAAGCACCCAGATATGGTCGGTTTTTCTGAATTGTGCCAAAGAAACTCTTTATCTCCTCAGCACCCGCATCTATAGCTGCAGTTCATTCTGCAAAGGAAATAAACAATGGAAAATCGAAGAAGTTTCGGTGGCCCGAGAAATTTCGGTGCACCCCGAGAAATGACAAAGACAGTCTGTTCGGACTGTGGAAAAGAATGCGAAGTTCCCTTTAAACCAACACAGGGCAGACCAGTATACTGTCGGGATTGCCTTCCGAAGCACAGGACTCCCCGGTTCTAATCTCCTAACCTTCCTATTTTTTAATCACCGTATTCCTGTATCGATACTGATATTCAGGACAGTGGTCTGTCCCGCGATAATAGTAACCGCGATGGGAACATCCGTACTGTGATCTATCCCGATGTGGTTGATGTCCACGATATACGTGTCCGGCGCAAGCGCGGTGCGGTAAAATCCGGTACTGTCGATATCCACGATGGTCACCACCTGTGCCCCTTCCGTGGAGACTACGATCTTTCTGGCCTCGTACACGCTCGGTGGAACCGGGCAGGTGACATTGATCTGTTCCACCGGGCAGATCGGTCCGATGATCACATGCCCTTCCAGATATCCTGCATTCTGCGGCCCCAGGCACCCGGCCGCACCTGCAAGCACACCCGCCATCAGTAGCAGCAATACAATTTTTGTCATGTTTCCTCACCTTCGTGGTGTATCTCCAGCTGGGTTCTCCGGTACTCTTCCTTGGAATACTCCCCGAAATAGAACCGCCGGGCGATGTCAGCCGGATCGGCGATTCGCGGCTGGGAAGTCGTATCCTCGTTGTTCTCCCGGATCGTGATGGTGAGGTCTTCCAACGAGAAATAATTATTGCCGGTGATGCGGGCGAGCAGTGGCAGATCCATGGCCGGCACGCCCAGGGTGAGTCCCATGACCCCGATCACGGTCCGGTTTTCGGCCCCTTCACTCAAAACCTGCACCGCATCGGTCCCCGCACAGGAACTGTAGACGATGGCGAGGTACCGGGGGTGAAGCTCCCCCAGATACGCGTTCAATTCGCGGTAAGTGATAACTTCGCCACAGCGGTCAGCCTGGTCGGGATGATTCTCGTCCGCAAAGCACAGGGTCGGTTCTCCTCCAGCGTTCGCTGCCCCGTTCCCGTGCGTTTTCAGATAAAGGAACAACAGATCATTCCCGGTCACTTCCTGCGACAGATTTGCGATGATATCCCTGAATGTGGCGAGTGTGACCGAGTACCGCACCAGATAATGATCCGGCTCTATCCTTTCCCTATCCACCCAGAACCCCCGGTTCTGGGTTTCGTTTACGTTTGAGAACGGGATGGACATCAGCTGAATATAATAGCGGCCGTTGTACACGCGGGGATCGAGCCGGGTGGCCACGTTTCTCTCAAACCAGTTGCTCATTCCGTCCCGGTCTGCATCCCCGCCATCGGAAAGCCCGTCCTGATCCTGGTCCGGATCGGCAAGATCGGTCCCGATCATCTGTTCATAATCGTTAATCCAGCCGTCACCGTCCGCGTCCACAGTTCCATCATACACTTCCGGCTGCGGATCCCGCCAGGTGGGGACCCCGTCCTTGTCCGGATCCAGCAGGCCGTTCACGTACAGCACTGCTCCGATCACCACACAGGAAAGGAGGCCCAGAGCCGCAAAGGTTGTCATCAGAGAGCGCAGTGGATTTTTTTCGGGCATGTGTGTGCAGTACAGGTGGAGGTTTTGCGGTAATAAGAGGTGCGAACGATGCAGGAATAGGATTGGCAGGACATTATTAAGGGAGACAGACGGAAAAATCACTACTCCAGGTATCGGTCAGGAAATATCTCCTGTTTCCTGATCCGTCCGAAAAAAAGAGATTAGTATTTTGTCTCTTTCCCGCCCGTAGATGGGGTCTTTTCCTCGATTCCGGAGGATTTCTCTTTCTTTTGCTCCTGGGGCAGAACTGAATTAGCCATCGCGGTGATGCCCATGACGTTCCCGAGCGCCATGGTATCGAGCACCGATGCGGGTACCAGGATGATCACGGAATTCTCTTTCGCCTTCAGCCCCTCATAGAGCATATTCATCGCCCGCAGGTGCATTGCCTGGGGATCCTTTTCATAGATATTTGCCGCCTCCCGGAATTTCCCGGCGATCAGCTTCTCTGATTCTCCCAGAATGATCCGTGCCTGCTGCTCGCGCTCTGCCTGGGCTTTCATGGACATCGCATTCTGGAGGCCTTCCGGAATCACCACGTCCCGTATCTCCACCGACTCCACATGGACCCCCCACCGGTTGGTACGCCCGGAAATCACTTTCTGCAGGTCCTCATCCAGTTTGTCTCTTCGTTCCAGGATCTCCGACAGTTCGGATTTCCCGATCACCTCTCGCAGGGCAGTCTGCGATGCCCACCCGATTGCCTGGTTGTAATTCATCACTTCGAGCGCCGCTTTCTGCGGGTCGAGCACCTTCCAGAACAACACGGCGTCCACATCGACCGGGACCGTATCCCTGGTGATGGTCTTCTCTGCCTTGAATTCTGAAGTGTTCACCCGCAGGTCGATCATGTAAGCGACGCGGTCAACGAAAGGAATGATAAAAAATAAGCCCGGCCCTCGGATGCCGATGAACCTGCCCAGCCGGAGCACCACCGCCCGCTGCCACTGGGCGGCGATCCTGATCGCCATGGCAAGGATGATCAGGATAACGATGATTGCGATGATTATTTCCACCCATTCGATAAGTGATACCACGTTTGATCTCCTCCTTTTCTGACCAAGTCCAACCGGAAGTGAACAATCGTTCTCTCCTGGGTACCTGTATCAGTAACATTGCCCTTCCGCTATTTGAGAATATCCAGATGAAGAGCATCTCGAGAGCATCAGTCTGGACTCGAAATAAGGGTAGTGCCTCTGCTCCTATCCGATCCTCACGGTTATTCATAGGCTGATAAGGAAAGATCTCATTCAGGAAAATACAACAAATTTTTTCTGCTTCCCGGGGAGTAATTTGTATCATATGTCACAAAAATTTGTGCTGCTTTCGCTTCTCCTGCTCATCCTTGCTCTCGGTTGTGTCTCCCAAACCTCTTCTTCTCCACCGGTCACTTCCCCTTCCTCTGCCGTTACCACGCTCCCCCCGGTGATTACCACTTCCACCCCGGCCCCTCTTCTCGAAAAGATGGTGACCGTCAAACGGGACACATACAATTCCTGGGAACTCACTTTCCCTGCAGGGAAGAGATTCGAGGTGGAAGTGATCACGGATGGCGCACCGGTCGATCTGCTGGTGCTGGATCTGGCGAACTATAACCGGTTTTCTAGCGCATTTTCTTCGAACAGCGGGATGCCCTGGGAGGAATACGTGATCTTCGTGCCCGGTATCGTCCATGATAAAGTCGAATTCAAGGCGCCCCGGTCCGGAAAATACCGGGTGATAGTTGAAAATGCCGACTACCTCCCCGGTGGGGCGGCGACTACCCGGGACGTGAGTGCGATCCTCCGCGTATTGAACCTGGATTGAGAACGGCTCTCCCTTTTTGCACTTCCATTAGGGAATACTACAGTTGAAGATCGGGAAAAACCCATGCAGGAATCAGTAGAATTTTTTTTTAAACCACACAAAATCATGGGAAAAAAGCTGAAAACCTCAGGCGAAGACCCCGATTCCGCCGATCTCCACCAGCTCGATCGCGTGCACCGGGCATACCCGAACACAGGTCCCGCAACCTACACAGTGATCAGGATGTATCTGATAGTGTCCCGCCATGTCCATCATCACTATCGCTCCCATATGGCAGAATTCAGCGCAGGTGCCACAGTGTTGGCAGACATCGTTGTTGATCAGGGGGCGGTGAGCAGAGACTGGATTCTCCCAGTGAGGCGGCTCAAACTGTTGGTGCGGGTGCTCAAAATGGAACAACATCCGGAATAAAAAGTATCAGCCCGGGCATATAACAATTTGCCATGCACAGTCGCAAAGCAGCCGAAACCTCCCCCTTTTTGCAAAATAAACTCAATTTGAAGTAATTTTATATATAGATTACTCCATCGTATGGTACGTTGTGCAAATGCCATAGAGAATCTTTTGCGGATATTCCGTCTTTTTGGAATATTACCGGATTTCCTGAGATTTCATAAAGGAGATGCAATCCATCTTCTGTGAATGGGTTACCGATCGGGATTCTTGGTTTGATCCGATTCCTATCGAATTTTCCACACCATCATCAAATGATATGCTGTCGATCTTAGTCACCCGCACAAACTAAAAATACCCCTTCTGCGATGTAGGTACCATGGCGATCAAGAAAAACGACCTGGTGGAGAAGTGCATGGATCTCTCCCGCAAAGGTCAGCACGAGGAGGCAGTAAAGGTTTGCGACCAGGCGCTGGCAGAAGATCCGCGTTCAACGGACGCTCTCCTTTGTAAGTGCAACGGCCTCAAGGGACTAGGGAAGGACAAAGAGGCACTCGAGTGCTACGACAAGGCGCTCCAGATCGATCCCAAGTCTGTACAGGCTTGGGTGAACAAGGGAAATGTCCTCTTCAGGCTCAATCGCTCGGATGAGGCGATGGAGGCGTTGGAGAAGGCAAGAAAAGTGAAGAAATAGTGAAATATCCCCATTTTTTTCCGCCCCGGTTACATCCTTCTCCTGCCGGCCCTCCTATCCCAGCGGAACGATGTTCGGGAACAATCCGAATGTCCAGATGAAGATGGAAAAAAAAGTTTTCTTCTTTAATAATTAAGCCATAAAACTATTTAATTAGAAAACTAAAATATGCTGAAGGGCGATGGCGGACGAGATACTCGATCAAGTGGCCGAATATCTGCTGGGACTGATGCCGTTTTACCATAAATATATCGTGAGAACTGGTTTTGGCATCACCGGCCAGCAGACGGCACAGTATCGCGTGCTGGGTGTGCTGACCAAAGCGGGGCCTCTGCCCATGTCCGAGGTCGGAAAACGTCTCTACATCTCCAAGCCCTACATGACGGTGCTGGTCGATACCCTGATTGAACAGGCTCTGGTAGAGCGCCGTTCGGATCCCTCCGACCGTCGTGTGGTGCAGATCGCCATCACCGCCCGGGGTACGTCGTACCTGAAACAGTCCGTCAACCTGTACAAAGAGGACCTGAAGGAATTCCTCTCCACGTTTTCCGAGCAGGACCTTGCGGTCCTCTGCCAGTCTCTGGAGAACCTGCATTCCGTTCTCGTAAAAATGCCGTGATACGATGAACCCGACCAATACCCCACCAGATCCTGTCACTAGCTCCATTCATACTCCTGAGGAGGACATCATCCGGATCGATCATCTGCACAAGGTCTTCCCCGGATCGCACACTGTCGTGGCCGTCGATGACGTGAGCTTTACCGTAAAGAAAGGCGAGATCTTCGGACTCCTGGGTCCAAACGGGGCCGGCAAGAGTACGCTCATCCGTATCCTCACCACTCTCCTTCGTCCCACCTCCGGCACCGCCCGGGTTGGTTCCTACCATATCGAACGGGAAGGGGAACAGATCCGCAGTATCATCGGAGTCTGCCCCCAGAACAGCACCCTGGACATGGAGCTCACCGCGTACGATAATCTGGAGTTCTATGGTAAGCTGGTGAACATCGATGACCGGCTGCTCGATGCCCGCATCCGGGAGCTCCTGGAGATGACCGATCTCACCGACCGCGCCCACGCCAAGGTGAGCACGTTTTCCGGTGGGATGAGACGGAAACTGGAGATTGTCCGTGCTTTCATCCATCACCCCCTTATCCTCTTTCTCGATGAGCCCACCATCGGTCTGGATCCAGAGTCCCGCCGGGAAGTCTGGCAGCAGATCGAGCTCCTGAACGAAGAACAGACCACCATCATCCTGACCACGCATTATATGGATGAGGCAGAGAAGCTATGCCACCGTATTGCCTTCATGGACCGGGGCCGCCTGATCGCCCTGGATACACTGGAAAATCTCAAACAACTGATCCCGGCGGGTGATCTGATCGAGATCGGGTTTGATCAGATGAACGAAAATCTCCTCTCTGCTATCCGTGGCAGTACGGAGATCAGCCTGACCCAGGTGAAGGGGAAAAAGCTGATCATCTCTGCTCATAACGGAAGCCGGGTGCTGCCCGGGATTTACGACCTGTTCGAGCAGTTCTCCGTTCCGATGACTTCCCTGCTCATCCATTCCCCCTCCCTGGAGGATGTGTTCATCCACCTCTCCGGGAAGAAGCTGGATGAGGGGGAGGAGACGAAGACAAACGGCCCGAGGAGGAGGCCATGATCCGGGGAGCGATTGCCATCTTCAAACGGGACTTCAAGAAGTTCCTCTCCAATCCGTTTGTCATCATCATGACCCTGTTTATGCCCATCATGTACCTGATCATCTTCGGGAACGCGATGGGCGGGACCATCACCCATGTGCCCATCGGGGTGGTGCAGGAGGACTCCGTCCTCGGAGACACCCCGCTGTTCACTTCGGGGGTAGAAACACTGACCCACTTCCAACCCCAGAAGACCAAGCCTCCCCTCTTCGACGTGATGGTCTATTACGATGAGAACCATGCGAAGAATGAGCTCATGGAGGGCCGGGTCTCTGCCGTGGTGGTCTTCCCCGCGAACGTCTCCAACGATCATGCGGTCCGCCTCTACCTGGATAGCTCCGACTATATGGTCCCCACCCTGGTTCAGTCCGGAGTGCTTGCCAGCCTGAACATAATCGGATCCACCAGCCCCTTGCAGGTGAACAACATGTACGGAACGATCGAGTACCTCCAGTTCTTCGGTGTGGGGGTGATCGTGATGGCCATGTTCATGACCACCATGATGGGCGGCGGAGTTGCCCTTATCCGGGACCGGGAGGCAGGGATTCACGAAGGGTACCTGGTCACCCCGGTCAAAAGGGCGAGCATCATCACCGGCATCATCGGGAGCACCACGGTGCGGGGTTTCCTGGCGGGCTTCATCATCTTTGTTATCGACATTCTGATTACGGGGGTCATCATCCAGAGCGCCGAGGACTTCCTGCTCGTCCTGGTGGTGCTGTTCATCGCCAGCATTGGGATCACCAGCCTGGTGGTCTCCTTTGCCTCCCGCTTCTCCACACAGCAGGAGTTCATGTCCGTGGTTGCCTTCATGAACCTGATCTTCTTCATGACGAGCGGGGCCTTCTATCCGGTGATTGGTATGCCGTCATGGCTGTGCTGGATCACGG
>JAJRCO010000371.1 GCA_028678905.1 Methanomicrobiales archaeon | reverse complement strand
TGTATATAGGGAGGGAAACAAAAAGTATCGTAGTAATGAAAAATGCCTTCCACGTGATGCTCATCCCCACTCTCGGTTGTCCTGCCCGCTGCAGCTACTGCTGGAGCTCCGAAGAAGGATCACCAATAATGACCATCGATACGATCAGGGAGGTGGTGGAATGGCTGAAGGATTTCCGGGAAGGCCCGGTGACCTTCACCTTCCATGGAGGGGAACCGCTTCTCGCGGGAGCGGATTTCTACCGGAAGGCATTACCACTCCTGATGCAGGGACTGGATCACCTGAAACCGGAATTCGCCCTGCAGTCCAATCTGTGGAGGCTGACCCCGGAACTCGCCGATGTTCTGGCGGAGTACCACATTCCCATCGGTTCAAGCATTGACGGGCCGGAAGATCTCAACGACCTCCAGAGAGGAAAGGGGTATTTCCGGAAAACGATGCAGGGTTACCGGATCGCAAAAGAACACGGCCTTAGAGTGAGTTTCATCTGTACCTTCACAGCCCAGTCGGTCGTGCATCGCGACGAAATTCTCCGGTTTTTCATGGAGAATGGCTTCATAATGAAGCTGCATCCCGCACTTCCCTCCCTGCGCAATAAAAATCCAGAAAAATGGGCTCTTCACCCTCAACAATATGGTGAACTCCTGGTGTATCTCCTGGACCAGTCCCTGGAACACCTGGACGAGATCGAGATCATGAATATCCATGATCTGCTGAAATGTGTGCTTACCCGACACGGTACTGTCTGCACCTTCGTAAACTGTATGGATAGCACCTACGCAGTGGGTCCGGATGGGAGCATCTACCCGTGCTATCGCTTTGTGGGCATGCCGGAGTATGTGATGGGGAACGTCTCCACGCACCCCTCGAAGGAAGATCTCACCAGATCCCCTGCCGGGGAACGGATGCAACAGTATAAAGACTACGTGGACCGGGCGTGCGGAGCCTGCAGACACATCCGCTACTGCCGGGGAGGATGCCCCTACAATGCCATCGCTCCATCCAAGGGTGAAATACAGGGTGTCGATCCGCACTGTATCGCTTATAAGAGAATCTTCGACGAGATCGGAGACCGTCTCAACGCTGAATTATTCGGACCCTGTGCGATAGAGATACCCGTGATGGCTCCGGAACCGGGAAGGAAGACGAAACCCGGAATCATGTCTCTGATGCAGAAGATTGCCACCCGGTAAATTCTTACACGTTCCGATAGGAACACCGATTATTTTCCCTCTCTTCTCTCGATCTTTTGTCGAAAGGTGTCATTTAATCAATAGTTCAGAATCCTGTTTTACGGTGTTTCGAAAATACCCGATACTGAGATCATACCGCTTCCGTATCTGAAAATATTCATTTCAGGAGGAAGACTGCTCAGATTCTAAAAAAAGGGGGAGATTGGATTTACCGGGCGGGGATGATGAGCGAGCGCTCGCCGGCGGGCATGAATTCGCGGATCGCACCGCGGGCAAACTCCTTCCGGGGTTCGGAGAAGTCGAACTTGAGGGAGGGGTCTGCGAAGCAGATCTTGATCCGTGGGTCGAGGGTCCAGGCGTCGCCGCGTCCGAAGTGGGACGCACCGCAGATAGCGGCGTATTCTCCCTGGTGACCGACGTTCATTGCGTAGTTCGGGTAGTTTGCTCCACGAAGCTCTCCGATACACCCTTCGTCGGGGCGGATAGCGAGGGAGTTTGCGGAACCACACTGGTCCTGCAGGTCGTACCCGAAGAATCCCAGACGTGACCAGCCCTCTTTGTGCAGGAGCATGGCCAGGTACCAGCCATTCAGCCCGGCGTTGGAGTTTCCGGTCGCGATCGCAGTGGTCAGACCGGTACATGCGGCGATGACCGATGCACGCTGGGAGCCTCCGAAGTGGTCTTCCAGGGCGGTCGGGAACATTTCGTAGTTCTCCATCGCATTCAGAGCGACTTCGGTTCCGATCTCGTTCACGATCTCCTGGGTGGGCTTGATCTTGTCCTTGGGCGAGGGGTTCTTCCAGTCTACTTTGTACTTGGACTTGATCAGGTCCATTCCATAGTAGGTGTACTCGTCCAGGATGTTGTCCGTGTAGGCGGCGGTCGCATACTGCGTGAATCCGACACCACCGGACATGTAGGAACCAAGCCAGATCTGATCGAACAGCATGGTTCCTGCCGCGACAACCTCAAGACCTGCTTTTGCCGGGTCGTGGGGGTACTTCCGGTCGGTCTGAACCATATCGGAGAAGGCTCCGAATTTCAGGCCACCGGGTTCGTTCGGCCCACGTGCACGGCGAGCGGGCAGGAGGTTTGCCATTTCAATCAGACCGGCGTGCTTTGCAGCAAACGCAAGGTCCGCGACTGCGGCTTCTCCGGCGCACATGTGGTAGGCAGCGATGTAGGACATACCGAGCTGCATCGCAGACCACCGGGAGGAAGTACCTCCATCACAGGTTCTCGACACGGTGGTCGGGATGTGAATGGCCTGCCAAAGTGACTTGCCAACGGCTGCCTTCAGCTGCTCTGCCTGCTTCGCGGGGAAGAGCTTGTTCACGTTGATCAGGAACTGGGGCTCGATTGAGTCCGCCATTTCGTCGTCGCCCGTGAATACTTTCACGTAACAGTCGTCGACGAGTGCCGGGTGGGTTTCGACCATGTGTTCCTGTACAACTGCCGCACCGGGCATCGCGTGGTTCAGCACGTGGAGGAACTCGTTGATGGTTTCCGGAGTAACCTCCTTGCCGAGACGCTTCTGCAGGGTCTGGTGGGCGAGGTCCATCGATACAATAACCGTCCGGCGGATATCATCCCACATCTGCTGCATGGCGGCGTTGTTTACGAAGTGCAGGTCGTCACCCTCAACGAACACGCCGGTTCCGCTGACTTCATAGGAGGTCAGCTGGCGCTGTCCGAGGGGGATACCACCAAGGTGGCAGCGGACGGGGTCGTACATGGAGATGCCACGAGACATCTCGGCGGCCTTTCCTGCCTTCACGAATTCCATCTTTCGTGGCGACTGGGCCAGGCCAAGTCTCTTGTAGACCGTCTTTCCTGCCGCGGGGTCCTCACCTGCGAACTTCTCCTTCAGGGACTTGAGGAATAATTTCTGGGCTCTCTCGATTTTCGCCATTTTCGTCACCTCACTCCATCGGCATATTGCCGTACTTGGTCCTCAGAGAGTGGACACGCTGTACCCACTCGACATACTCCTTGTCGTCACGGAACGCAATGCCACCGTTGCTGTTGTAGATGGTGGTGTGCGCCTTGAGCCACTTGTCGTCCATCGG
>JAJRCO010000028.1 GCA_028678905.1 Methanomicrobiales archaeon | reverse complement strand
GCCACTCGCTGGACGCGGACGCTGGCCGTCACGCTCTGCACCCTGGTCGCCGTCGCCACGTCGGCCTCCGCGGAGTGCGCGTGGGTGCTGTGGGTAACGTCCCAGGGCCTGACCGGCCCGCAAGATATCACGGCATGGGACGCCTTTCAGTCGGCGCAAGAGTGCAAGAAGACGGCCCTATCCGAAAAGATGCAAAAGGTCATAGCTAATGCTCAGGGGCAGGGCCGCATTATGGTACCAGTTTGTCTCCCCGACACCGTGGACCCGCGCGGACCGAAGGGGGGCAAGTGATGATCGCCGCCCTCGCCGCGCACCTCATGACCAACCGCCGGCGGCAAGAGCTGGCGCGGCTGCTGGAGTAGGAGGAGGACATGAGCGCTTTCAGTGACGAGCAGCTCGCCGCGCTCCGGAAGATGCTTGAGGCGGTGATCGCCCAGGTGAACAAGGCGAATGCTGCTCAGCAGCTTCTATCCCTCGAAATAGGAGAACTGCTCCTCGAGGGAATCCAGCAGGTTGGCAACCAGCACCTTGCCGTCCTCGGTCTGCTGATTGACAAGGGCATCATCACTGGCGCAGAGCTGGACGCCAAGCAAGAGGAGATGAAAGCCCAGTGGCAAGTGAACTCGATTTTTGATCCGAGGCTCGCCGAACTAAACGACGCGTTATCGAAGATGCGTCAGATGATCGAAGAACTCAAGGCAACGCTGAAAGAGAACGCCGGCGAGGAGACGGCATGATCGCCGCCATCGAGGCGAGGAATTCCACCAGCGAAAGGAGGACCTGATGGCTACCGTTCAAAAACGCACCTGGCTCAGTCGCGGACCCACCGGCCATAAGGTCCGCAAGGTCGCTTGGGGCTACACGCTCCAGGTCCACGGCAAACAGGAGCGATGCTTCCGAGCGGAATGGACGCGCGAGGCGGCCCAGGACGCGCTGGACGCACGGCGCCTCGAGCGGGACGCCCCGCCGCCCGCGCCCGCACCGCCGGCGCCCAAGACCTTCGCGGCGGTCGCCGAGGAGTACCTCGCCTTCAAGCGCGG
>JAJRCO010000035.1 GCA_028678905.1 Methanomicrobiales archaeon | reverse complement strand
CTTGCGTTGCACGTGCAGCGAAGTTGAGTGCTACACCACCAGCATCGGCCGGAACATCGATGGTCACGTTTCCCGCATTGGCCACGTCGATATCCACCTTGTTGGACGAATCACGCAGAATCAGAAATGGAAACTGCATCGAACATCCGCGCGTACCAGGAGCGCACGTAATTGATACTCCGTACTCTTCGCCTGCCGTGAACTCGCCGGCAGGCGCGTTGTCCTTCACATCCACGTTGACCGTAGAGAGAGGCAACGTAATCGAAGTACCGTTCGCAACCGTAATCCGACGCCTTACGGGGTTTCCCGCCACTGCTCCTGTAATCGTCGCTTCAGGAAAGCCGAATCCGTTGACCTGAAACGAGATGGTTCGAACAAGAGCGTCTTCCTCTTGCTGACCATCCGACTGATTCATATGCCAGAAGTTCCGCTGAAAGCCGACGCTTCCAACGGTATCTCCAACGATGAGTTTATTGCCGCCGCCGTAGCCTTTGCGCGTATCGATAGTCATGATGACTAATCTCCCATTTCCCATGCGCTATCCGCGCAAAAGTTGGCAATCTTTCCGTCGATTCGATATTTCTGAATCGCTCGCGCTTGACCGAGCATTCGACCTGCTCTGAACAGGTCTTGGTCACTCACTTCACTGCGCACCTTGAACGCCTTTTCTGCATCCAATGCGTTCTCCACACCAGAGAGGAATGCGTGACTCTCTTCGTCATTGGCGAGACGCGAGGCAATTTCCAGAATCCGTTCCTTCGTCAACCTTGGGCCATTCGCCAAGCACACCACCGTCCTCATGTCAGGAGGCGCGTGATTGAGGTACGTGGCGAGCGCCAGAGGATAGGCGAACATCGGAGTCCGACTGTTCGCGATTCGCGTCAAGACAGGATGCGAATCCTCATCGTCTTCACCAATGGTGAGTGCCATATAAGGATGTTCTTGACAATAATCAAGAATCAACTTCGATGCAATTTGGGCGCGCTCGCTACCTGCGTTTGCTTCCCTTCCAATCAAGTCCAAAATCGCTTTTGCATTTTGGTCATTCGAACGCGCTCTCAAGACGAGTGATGCAGCGCCAGCTTGCATGGAAGCATATGCAAGTTGCTTCTGCATCGGCGCCAAGGCAGTATCGAGCGCAGTCTTGACGTTCTCCGGCGCATCTTCGCCCACCGGACCATCCTCGCAATCGCCCGAAATGTCCGCATACGACGCGAGTGGGACAGGCCCGCAAGTCGTATTTGCGACACCCAAAATGCACAATCGGCCCTTTGCTACAAAGGCCGAATAGCGGACTTCGGGTTGACCCGTTTCGGAGTATTGGTCTGTCGAGGTCAATGGACTACCTCCGCAACGTGTTCTTCGGGCGGTTTCTCTTCTTTCCTCGGTTCAGGCTCAGGAGGAGTGGGTTGAACGACAGGTTGACCCTTCAGACCCTTTGCATACTCTCGAAGCTGATAGGCAACTCCCGTACACCCTTCGTCTTCGTAGGCATCCGCCATGCGCTCAAGAACAGGAATCTTCGCAGGGTCCGTTGTCTTCATGGCCTTGTGAAAAGCATCTCTCCGCGCCTTCTTCACGTCTTCTGGCAAGGCTCTCAGTGTCGCGCGCTTGCGGAGCATATCGCCATAGGGGTCTTTTAGACCTTCCTTGTCGAAGCTCTCTGCAAGCTTACGGAGCTTGTCCGGGTCCTTGCACTTGTGCATGGCCGTTTCAAAGGCCACTTGGCGTTCTGGAGTGATACCCTTCTTGCCGTTGCGCAAGGCAGCGACAACGGCAAGACAGACAACGATGACGGGAGCGGAGGGAATGGGTATCACTGGTCTACCTTTTCAGTCATCATGACTAACGCTTTGACTTCTTCTTGAAACGAGTCTTCAGCTTTCGCATGTGATGCTTTGCGATGTGGCGATGCTCATACGCCAAAGCACCGGCCGCGCCAATGGCCAGAAGCGCAGTGCCAGCAACGACTTGTTCAGCGATGTTATTGCCATCAAGCTTGGTCGCCATTGGTCAAAACTCCCGCGAAGCGCGACGACGTATCAACGCATGGTACTCTTCCATTCCAAGAATCTTGGAAGGGTCTTCCCAATGGTCTTTGTATTCCAAGAGAATGTGGTAGTCCCGCTGGCCATGCGAATTCGTAATCCAGCGAAAGGCCGGCTCTACACTGATTCCCTTGTTTCTATCCTCAGCAATCTTCCAAGCGGAGAGCGTCTTGCAATCCGCTTTGCCGCGCAAAATCGCATCGGGAATCGATTCCCAAATG
The DNA here is from genome assembly GCA_028678905.1 of Methanomicrobiales archaeon. Taxonomy (GTDB): domain Archaea; phylum Halobacteriota; class Methanomicrobia; order Methanomicrobiales; family JACTUA01; genus JAJRCM01. Next base: position 172 of record JAJRCO010000035.1, on the reverse strand, counting down.
CGAGTCCTTCCGTACGTCACACCGCTCTTGTACAGAGCAGGAGCGGTGTGGCGTCGAAGGTACGCCCGGTTTATCGCAACAAGCGATTCGAGCAACAAGCGAAGTACCTGCGCGTTATCTACCGGGTCAGAATCCGGCGAGAAAACGTGACTAAGACCAAACTCGATGATGG
>JAJRCO010000161.1 GCA_028678905.1 Methanomicrobiales archaeon | reverse complement strand
CAGGGTGCCCGGGCGGTGGCCCCACTCCTGGAAATCCTCCGGAACGTACAAGATGCACCGGTGCGGGCACTCGTGTGCCGGGTGCTGGGGCGGTTGGGCGATGTAGAGACGCTTCCGTTGATCGCCCAGGTCCGGGATCATGACGAGGACGAAAGGGTGCGTACCGAGGCAGCAATTACGATAGAAAGGCTTTCTACCCTGGCTGGACGGAAATCCAAATAATTTAACGTATTCCCTACCCAACTAGTGTTGTGTTCGGGCGGTACGACTATTCCCTGGCCATCGACGATGGTATCCTGAAACTGGGGGTAGAAAAAAGGGCCGGGCTTAATGTATACTACCGAGATCTCGCTGGGGATCACAAAGAGAAAGTGCTGGGACCGGAAAGTGCACCACTGGTCATCCATCCGGTGGAACCGATCTCAGTACCCAAACAGGTAACCCTGTTCCTGGAGATATCGTTTGATTCTGTCCTCCTCGGTCCTACCGCGAAAAAAACCATATTTCTCACATTCCCAATCGAGATCGGCGTTTTCCTAGAGGCGGGCTCTGCGACCGAAATGCTGGACACCTTTTCTTATCTGCCATCCAAATTCTCCCTTTACGGAACTCCAAAAACAGGAGTGATCACCAAATGGTACCGAAGCCGTGTGTACTCCGATGCACCAACAGTGGATATGAAGAAAGAGGGGGTACTCCGGCTGGAGATCGAGAACACCACCAAGGATTTTGCCGAAGTTGCACGTGCGGTTTTTGAAGCTAATGGCATGGTTCTTTATTTCGACCAAGATCAAGTGGGGATGAATGCCCAGATGACGATTAAAAGTTCTCTCACGGCAGAAACCTCCTTTTTCGAATGCCCCTACCAGGAGGGCATGGAGAAAGCGATCGAGCTTCGGACCGCGAAGAAGATCCCAATTGTGGGCGGGCATAAAATCATCCGGTTAAGCGGTGTCGAAGTGAATGTCTTCGTGATGGAGGCAGGATACTCGTGATCCTGGATACGGTCATCTACCGTGATGTGACCCTCTGGAATCTGCTCATCGTGGGTATCATTATGGTGATAGCCGCGATCATCACCCAGATTGTCCAGATATACCTAAAAAAAGGCCTGTGCGATAGACTGCCCAAAAATGAACTTCTGATCCTGCTTAGAGTCATCCGCTACACCATCATTATCCTCGCCGCCCTCTCCGTACTTCCTCTCCTGAGCATCGACCTGACTGGTCTGCTCGTGGCGGGAGGGTTTGCCGGAATCGTCATCGGTTTTGCCAGCCAGAGCGTAGTAGCCAATCTGGTGTCAGGTGTTTTTTTAATCGTGGAGCGGCCCATCAAAATCGGAGATCAGGTCCTCATCGAGGGAGTGGAAGGGTATGTGGAGGATATTCATATCTTTTCCACAATTGTACGATCTTACGATGGGGTTTATGTGCGTCTACCCAATGAGAAGGTCTTCACCAACGTCATCTCGAACTACGATGTAGATGTGGCGAGACGAATTGTGTACCGGATCGGCATCTCTTACCGGGATGATATAGATCACGCCACCCGCATTCTCCGAGATGTTCTGGCCAGCTATCCTTATGCCCTGATGAATCCTCCTTTCGAGCTCTATGTGGAATCGCTTGGAGACAATGCGGTGAATCTGACAGTACTGGTGTGGGCACCCTCCACCGAGTTTACCATCGCACAGCGGGAGCTCCTGGGAAAGATCAAAGTGGCTTTCGATCTGGCGGGAATCGAGTTTCCCTATCCCCAGCGCGTGGTCTGGTATGGTCGGGAAGAGTCTGAAAGGGTGCTGGACCAAAACAAACGACCGGTACAAATTGAGGAGAGGGAGAACAAATGATTCAGGAAACGGATCTCCTCGAATACCTTACGGATCTTCACGCAGCCGATCTGGAGATCCGCCACAGGGCCGAGGACGCGCTGGTGAAAGAGGGGAGCCGGGCGGTGCAGGCCCTGATCCAGTTCCTCTCCGAAGAGAAAGACACCGAACCCAAATGGTATGCAGCCCGTGCCCTGGCTCGTATCGGGGAACCGGCGGTGATTCCCCTCCTTGATGCGCTCGCGGAGGAATCCCGGGATGAGGTGCGGCGCTATCTGGCGGCTGCCCTCGCTGAAATGAAGAATGCGCCAGTGGAGGAGATCATCTCGCTCCTTGGCAGTGAAGATCCAGAACTGCGCCGGTACGGCACCATGATTCTGTGCCGTATCGGAGGCCCTGCGGTGGGGGCGCTGAAAAAAGCAATGCGGGAGGATGAGGGAATTCTCGGCCGGTGTGCCCAGTACACGCTGTTGCGCATCGGTATCGAACCGAGAGAAGGCCCCCCAGGCCGACCATAGTTTCACCGGGGAATCATACAGGTTAAATCATCCGCTGTCCATCTGAGTGTGATGGAGCTCTCGCCTTCTATGCAGGACTATTTTTCCGCGCTCGAAGCGCATCTGCAGGAGGCGATCGGAAAAGCAAAAAAGGCCCGAGCGTGCGGGCGCGACCCCCAGCTGGATGTCGAAGTCCCCCTGGCCACCGATCTCGCCGGCCGGGTTGAGGCGCTCCTGATGATCCGGGGAGTCTCTGTGGCCATACGGGAACGGGAGGCGAATATGTCCCGGGAGGAGGCTTCCCTCACCATTAGCGAGGACTTCGTCAACCGCCGCTTCGGAGAGGAGCGCAAAGAGGAGATCCTCGAACACGCCATCCGCACCGCGATGGCCATACTCACCGAAGGAGTGGTGGCCGCCCCCACCGAAGGGATCGCTAAAGTAGGAATCGGAAAGAATGACGATGGAAGCGAATACCTGAAGATCTATTACGCGGGGCCCATACGCAGCGCCGGGGGTACTGCGCAGGCTTTGTCTGTGCTGGTGGGCGACTTCGTCCGTAGGTCCCTGGGGATCGGGGCCTATAAACCGCGGCAAGACGAGATCGAACGCTACATCGAAGAGATACGGCAATACAACAGCCGCCACAACCTCCAGTATCTTCCAAGCGAGAAAGAGATACGCCTCATCGTCTCCCACTGCCCTGTCTGCGTGGATGGGGAGGCCACCGAGGACGAAGAGGTCAGTGGATACCGCAACCTGGAACGGGTGGAGACGAATTCCATCCGGGGAGGAATGGCCCTCGTCATCGCGGAAGGCATCGCCCAGAAGGCGCCCAAGGTCCAGAAGCACGTGAAGAAACTTGGGATCGATGGCTGGGACTGGCTGAGGGAGCTCTCTGGGGCGGCAAAAGGGCCAGAAGAGAACGGGGGTATCCAGCCGCGGGACAAGTATCTCCGTGATATCATCGGAGGAAGACCGGTCTTTGCGCACCCCATGCGTAAAGGGGGATTTCGCCTGCGATATGGCCGATCCCGCAACTGTGGTCTGGCCGCGGCGGGGCTGAACCCGGCTACTATGCACCTGCTGGGGAAGTTCCTGGCGGTAGGAACCCAGATGAAGATCGAGCGACCGGGAAAGGCGGCTGGCATCTCCCCGGTAGACAGCATCGAAGGGCCCACGGTGCGGCTAAAGAACGGCGATGTACTGCGCATCGACGCCCTGGAAGATGCGGTCCGATACGGGGATGAGGTCGAAGCGATCCTGGATGTGGGCGAGATCCTGATCAGTTATGGCGAATTCCTGGAGAACAATCATCCCCTGGTTCCCGCCGGGTACTGCGAAGAATGGTGGCTTCAGGAGGGGGGCGCCCGGCATCCAGACGATGAACTGGAGGCGCTTGGGATGGCTCTGGAAGGGGCGCCCCTCCATCCGTCGTGCACCTACCTCTGGGAGGACCTAACTGTTCCCCAGATCACTACACTCGCCGATTTCATCATCGAATCGGGGACTCTTTCCCAGGGATGGCTCGTGCTCCCGCTCGATCTGCCGATCAAAGCTCTTCTGGAGGAGCTGCTGGTCCCACACCAGGTACGGGGCAAGGAACTGCGGATCCCCTGCGGGTATACGCTTCTGGGAAGTCTCGGCCTCACCGCTCGGGGAAAGCGATGCGATACCTGGGAAACGGTACCCGACACCATTGATCCGATCACGTTCATTTCACACCTGAGTGGATTCCGGATCCGGCCCCGCGGAGGAACACGTATCGGAGGCAGGATGGGAAGACCCGGGAAATCAAAACCGCGGGAGATGAGCCCCCCGCCCCATGCCCTGTTCCCACTCGGTAATGCCGGTGGATCCCGCCGTTCTTTTCAGGAAGCACAGACTCATTCCGTGATGGCAAACAGCGACAGTGGATTCATTGAGATAGAGATAGGGGAGAGAAGGTGTGAGAAGTGCGGGTCCATCACCCACACCACCTCCTGTATCTGCGGAGGACACACGGTACCAGTTTTCCGCTGCTCGCGATGCCGACAGGAGATACCGGGGGATCACTGTCCCCGCTGCCATGCGCCGGCCAGCTGCAGCCAGAAAATTACCCTGAACGTAAAAGCAGAATATGCAGCCGCCATGGAACGCCTGGGGATCCGGGATGCGAGCGTCCAGCTGGTGAAAGGGGTAAAACTACTCATGTCCCGGGAGCGGTGCGCCGAACCGATTGAGAAGGGAATCCTCCGCTCCAAGAATGGGCTGTTCGTATTCAAGGACGGGACGATTCGGTACGATATGATCGATCTCCCGCTGACCCATTTCCGTCCCCAGGAGATTGGGACCTCCGTGGAAGTACTACGAACGCTTGGTTACACCCAGGATATCCACGGGGTGCCTCTCACCGATTCGTCACAGGTGCTGGAGTTGCGGCCACAGGACATCCTGGTCTCGGAGAAGTGTGGCGATTACCTGGTGAAGGTGGCTGGATTCCTCGATGAGCTCCTGGGCCGGTTTTACGGTATTTCTCCCTTCTACCGGGTGCAGAAACGGGAAGATCTGGTCGGTCATCTTCTGGTAGGGCTTGCACCCCATACCAGTGCCGGAGTGCTGGCCCGCCTGATCGGGTTCAGCCAGGCGAACGTCGGATATGCCCATCCGTTCTTCCACGCGGCCAAACGCAGGAACTGTTTCCAGGGCGATACCCGTATAGAGGTGCACGACGGAAACGGCTGGAAAAAACAGACTATCCGCCAATTCGTGCTGGAGAATTTTGACCTCAGCACGCCAGGCCTGGACCGGGTGGGCACCTATTATTCAGACCCCCGGAAATCATTTTTCATCCGAAGCATCGATACGGCGGGAGCCATCCGCATGCGGCGCGTCACCTCGGTCTCAGTCCATAAGTCCCCTCAGGGTTGGATCCGCTTCGAGACTGACCGGAAGAAGTCCATCGTCGTCACTCCGGAACACGCCATGCTGGTGTGGGAACTCAATTATCTGAAGAAGATCGTGGCCATGGAGGTTAAGGTCGGCGACTGCGTCCCGGTCTTTGCAGGGCCCACTCCGATCAACGAGCGGATCGCGGTGCGGGAGATTCTTCCCGCCACCGAACCCACGGTCTACTGTCTGACTGTCGAAGTCGACCATACCATGGAGGCCAACGGGATCTTCACCGGGCAGTGTGATGGGGACGAGGACTGCGTGATGCTGCTTCTGGACTGCCTGATCAATTTCTCCCGCTCGTACCTTCCCGAAACACGGGGCGGGACCATGGACGCCCCCCTCGTGATTACCAGCCGCATCGATCCCATGGAGATCGACAAAGAGAGCCACAATCTGGACGTCGGAGCCTCCTATCCCCGGGAACTGTACGAAAAGGCGCTCACCTTCACTCATCCGAAGGAGATCGAGAAATCCATTGACCGGGTGGAGGGAAGGCTGGGAACGTTTCGCCAGATGGAGGGGTTCCTGTTCACCCATGATACGACCAATATTTCCGCTGGACCTCTTGAATCCACCTATCAGGAGATGGAGACCATGCAGGAGAAGCTTACCGAGATGCTCCGTATCGCCCGGATTATCCGAGCAGTGGATGCCGACGACGTGGCAGAGAGGGTGTTAAACACCCACTTCATCCCCGACCTGATGGGGAACCTGAGGGCGTTCTCCAATCAGTCAGTGCGCTGCTCAAAGTGCAACCAGAAGTACCGGCGCATCCCTCTCTCCGGCAAATGCCTCAAGTGCGGGGGTAACATCATCCCCACCGTCCATGAGGCCTCGGTCAAAAAGTACCTGGAGATCTCCCGCCAGGTCTGCCGGGACTTCCGTATCAGCGAGTACACCCGCCAGCGGATCGAGGCTATCGATCTTGCCATCCAGTCCACCTTCGAAAAAGAGACTGAACAGCAGCTTGGCCTCGCTGACTTCATGTGATACGAACCGGGGCCCCCCCTCTTTGAAAGAAAAAAGGATGGAGTAGAGTTCTGAAAATGGGGTCAATGACTCTTGTATCTGAAATAAGACGGTAGGCCTCCCCGCGCTATCTTATCTCCGTAACTTACTCATTCGCTGCCATTCCGATAGCCAGTCGAATACCTTTCATTCTGAATCGCTACTGTTAACCATCATTCGTCCAGCGGCCCTCTCACATCGATCCGGCCCCTTTATGCCAACATATCTCCTGATATTTCTGTATGGCTGAACCCCCAGTAAAGATACTGTACCGCTCCCGTAGAGACCGTATCATCGCCGGAGTCTGCGGAGGACTCGGAGAATACTTTGCTGTCGATCCTAACATCATCCGCATTATCTGGCTTCTTTTCGGGCTCACTGGAACCGGTATCGTCGCCTATATCCTGGCCTGGATCATCATCCCCGAGGAACCTCCACAGACTCCGATACCTGCGGAACCGGTCGTGGCCACGGCATAAGGGGGAAAAAGTATCAGGTAATACTCAATCGACCGACTTACTTTCAATAACCAAAGTCTAGAGGCAACTAGTCAACCCTTAATACTGAAAAATTACCATATATTTGTCTGCGCGAGGGTATCTAAGCCTGGTCAAAAGAGGCAGACTCAAGATCTGCTCCCGAAGGGGTTCGCGGGTTCAAATCCCTCCCCTCGCATTGATTTTTCGGGCAATTACAACGGAAAAAAAGCAGTGGTCGGGTCTCACTGGTTTTGTCATGGTCATGGTCATAGCGTATAGTGTCTAATGTGAGTCTAGTGTGAGTGACGTGTGAAGGAAGACTGTGGTGTGAGAAAACACAGGAGGGGGAGTTATAAATAAAAATTTTTTTGATGAAAGTTATTTATGGTCAATATGTAATATCTGATTCAATCGTTATTTCATAAATAAAAATCTCTTTAATATCATTCTCATTTCTTACCATGCTTCAATGGATTTAATGCTGGTTCCCTCAACTACTAATTTTAAAGTGTGAGTATCATTAGTAATAGTTCATCGATCACGAAGACAATTCGTGAACTATTTACCCACCCCTCTTAATAGTAATTAAATCATTATTTTCTATAATCTCTCCTATAATGTTCGGCGTAAAATCGATGTCAATTCTTATTTTCTTTGCAATTCCAATTCCTCTATTTTCTGTCACTATTGTATATTGTTTATACCCTTCAGGGTAAGTCCAATTAACCAGACTTAGGGGAACTTCTTTTTCTTCTGGCGGAGATATGCCTTCGAGCATTTTTACAGTATCAATTTGAATTCTTGATCGGTATGGAACCACTTCTTCTAATTGTTGTATTGTAAGCCATGATAGAGTGAGCATTAAAACAACAATCGCAACAAAGGAAGAAGCGATGAAAATTTTCCAATTTTCTGATAACCTCTCCACATCTCAAGGACCAATAAAATTATCTATGTAGTTTGATTATTTATTGTCTTACCATCGAGTATATTCTCCTGTTTCTCGCTCACAATACCTATTCATAATGAACCGCTTATTTCCTGCTGCATTCTCTCATCTTCATCAAGATCGTGCTATGGCAGTACTGGCAGATCCACAGATTCGGCTCCCTCCGCTCGTCCTACCGATCCGCAAGTAGGGCATCGCACTAGCGGAGGATCTTCCATCACCGGACTAGAGGCTGAAAGGATGATAAGGTCATGGAGTGCTGAGAGTGAAAGTAGATCTCAACGCATAGTCGCCACCAAGCACCGCTTGCTATCCTAAAATGCTGGGGATCCAAGGAAGGGAAAGGTATATCATATCCCCCACTATCTTATGCGTGCTCTATGGAGCATCTTGGGCGAAGTGGTTTGTAGACATCATGTCTCTCTTCTCAGTGACTCATAGAAGTAAGGAGGCTAAAATGGATAAAAATCTGTGGAAATATAAGTTCCCTTTCGGGTATCAATTGTTACCTACTGAGGTCGATAAAGGACAGCACTGGTTAACATTCAAATTGAAAAACATAGGGGAAAAAACTCTTAAAGGCCTTGACGTGGGATTGCACTCT
>JAJRCO010000339.1 GCA_028678905.1 Methanomicrobiales archaeon | reverse complement strand
TGTTCCTGGCCGAGTTCATCGTCGACAAGATTCCCATCGTCGACCGGCTCTGGGAGCTCGGCCAGACGCTGCTCCGCCCGCTGGTGGGCATCCTGCTCGCGCTCTCCGCGTCGACCGCTTCGGGGCCGGGAGCGCTCGCCGCCACGGCCGCGGGCGGGGCTCTCGCGACGCTGGCGGCGCATCTGGTCAAGTCGACGACGCGGCTGACCACGACGGCCGCCACGCGCGGCTTCGCCCAGGTCGTCCTTTCACTCGCCGAGGACGTCGTGGCCTTCGTTCTGGCCACGCTCGTCTTCTTCGTGCCGTGGTTCACGGGAATCCTGCTCGTCGCTCTCGCGGGGCTGCTCGCGACCCACCGAAAGGCGGTCTGGCACGCCGTGCGGGTGCTCTTCTTCCAGCTGCAGCATCCCCGCCGCGCCTTGCGCGCCGCAGCCCAGGGCGGAGGCTGACCCGGGCCGGTTCGGATGCCGTATTTTCTCGACGGAAACAACCTGATCGGCCGGGCGCGGGAAACCTCCCGGCCGACGCCGGAAGATCGGTCGGCCCTGATCTCCGAGCTCTGCGAGCGGCTCCGGCGCACGCGCGCCCGCGTGGTCGTGTTCTTCGATGGAACGGCGCCGGCGGGGGCGAGCGCCCTCGGCAGCCTGTCCATCCGATTTTCGGGCGGAGCCTCCGCCGACGAGGCCATCCTGCGCGAGATCTCGCGGTCGCCGGCGCCGGGCGAGGTCGTGGTCGTCACGGCGGACCGCGGCCTTTCGAGGCTCGCGCGGGATGCCGGGTCGAGGACGCTCGCGCCCCAGGAGTTCTGGAGGCGATTCGGAGGGTCTCCCGGAGCCGGCGCGGAACCGGCGCGACCGGTGGACGTCGAGGAATGGATGCGGTACTTCGAGGACGAATCAAACCGCGACTGATCCGGAACGAATCCCCGCGGATGCGGGCTCCCTCGGGACATCCGACTTGGCCCCCATCGCTGGTAGAATGAAACCGGCTCCGAGCGGGCCAGGCGA
>JAJRCO010000192.1 GCA_028678905.1 Methanomicrobiales archaeon | reverse complement strand
TGAGGTGCAGAGCAGCAGGTAACTCCTCTTCCAGCAGGTACGCTTCTTCCCCGTTATCGATCATCATTCCGGCATGCCCGGGGATGATCGTCCCTTCAAAGACTAGATCATGAACCGGTGCCGGCAGCGGACGGATCATCGTCTCCCGCTTTGTGTGGATCTCCAGGCGGGTCCCTCTCCCCGCTCTCGCCTGGGCATGGTAGATCGCCACCTCTTCTCCTTCTGCCAGCGGAATTCCGGCTTTATCTCCCCAGAAGACAATCCGGATCGCCGTGCCATCCCCTGAAAGGGTGCCATGGCGCATCCAGGACACTTCTTTGTTCTTGAGAAAACTGCGGGGAGGATCGAGAGCGATGATCGTTCCCCGCAATGCAGACACGTCCCCTTCCTCAACCGCAGAAAGAGTGGTGAACATCACGGCCACCTCTTCACCGATCGTCTCGATGTGTCCCCGGGCATCAAGGTGGCACTCCCGACCCCGCGATCCTTCCCTGTAGCGTAAGCCGGTGATCCGCACGGGACCGGGGATGTCTAGGCCGGTCAGGAGATCCGGTGCCCAGCAGACCAGGCGATAAGTTCCCCCAGGGTCGCCAATCAGCCCCTCTATCAGCGTAGCAGTGCTCCCGTCGCGGCGAATATACTCGCGGGGAGCTTCCAGTCCCAGAACGCATACCTCGCGGGGTTCCAGCAACTCTTCCTTTTCCTTCGGACGAGCCGACCCGCTCACTCCTGCGATATCGCACGCGGATGGCCGTATGTTCAGCACGGTGATCTCCAGAGCTCCAGAGCGATTCGGCCTGCCGATCACCTCAACCACCTCTTCCGGACTCACTTCCTGGGCTGCCATAGCCCGTTCGTCCCAGAGTACGGCCACGATCTGCCCGGTCTCGTCTCCGAGCCTTATCCGGGCGAAGACTCCCGGGCTCCCATCCGGCCGGGTGAAGTCATGCAGGGGGTCAGCGTCTATCACTTTTCCAAAAAAAGAGCAGATGCTCGCCTTTCGGGTTATATCCCGGATCTTTACGTGGCTCCGCCCGAGCTCTCCCACCACGAGCATCGCGGCGGTATGGGAATCCAGAAGATCACCCGTCTCCTCCTCCTTTTCTGCTACTCGCCGGTCGAACTCTTCCCGTGTGATCAGGTCATCGACCAGTGCGTAGTGAAAAGACACAGTTCCGTCACCGTGTACAGTCTTCCATGGGTGCGATCAGATCCTCTACCGTCTCCGCCCTCCGCATCGCCGAAACAGTCTTTCCCGCGATCAACACTTCTGCGCAGCGGGGTCGGGCATTGTACTGGGAGGACATGGCAAATCCATACGCACCTGTATCCAGGATTGCCACTAGGTCTCCCGCCCGGACCACCGGGAGATAACGGTCCCTGGCCAGAATGTCACCAGACTCACATATCGGGCCAGCAATGGTACACATGTTCAGGGGCGGAACATCCGCCCGATTGGCCACTACCACTTCATGGTAGGCATCGTACATCGCAGGCCTGACCAGCAGATTGAATCCGGCATCCACGTTCACAAAGCGGCAGTATGCCTCCTTCACCGAGTTCACCCGGGTGAGTAAGACGGTAGAATCCGCCACCAGATAACGGCCGGGCTCGACCCAGAAAGCCGGCCTTATCCCGGCTTCCTTTATCCCTTGGAGAAACACCGGCAATACTCGGGCAGCATAGTCCTCGGGAGTGGGGGCGGGATCGGTCGCGTGCCGGTAGGGGATCCCCAGCCCTCCCCCCAGATCGATAAACTGGAGGGGGACACCGAGATCGACCAGCTTACCCGCCAGGTCAACGATGACCTCCGCTTCCTGCACAAAAGGCTCCATATCCAGGATCTGGGAACCGATGTGGCAGTGCAGCCCGACCGGTTGGATATGCTCACAGGATAGGGCGGCCTGATACGCACTCAGGATCTGCTCGTGAGGGATGCCGAACTTGCTCGTCCGCAAACCCGTAGCGATCTTGGGATGCGTCGGGACTTCGATGGCCGGGTTGACACGAAACGCGATCTCGGCCGTTTTTCCTTCTGCCTCGGCAACCGAGTCCAGCAAGGCCAGTTCGTCCAGGGAATCCACCGAGACCTTCACCCCCTTTTGCACCGCAAGAGTCAGGTCTGCGGCATTCTTGGAGTTGCCGTTGAAGAGCAGATCTTCCGGCAACATACCTGCCGAGAGGGCAAGCTGCAGCTCTCCGGAAGAGAACACGTCCGCTCCTGCACCCGCTTTCCCGAGCATACGGAGGATGGCCAGGTTGCCATTTGCTTTTGCCGCATACAGAACCCGTACCTGGGTGTAGCGGGAGGAGAGAGCCGTAGAATACGCGTAATAATTTGCCAACACCCGGTCACCGTCGGTGACGTACAGAGGAGTCCCGAACCGTTCGGTAAGCCCATTGCAATCCTCACCCCCCACGCAGAGGTGACCCTCCCGGATAGAGAGAGACGGAGGGAGTATCATATAATCCTCCGGATCCTTTCCACTGCCTGCTCTATCCTCGGCAGTGGCCGAGTGATGGCAAACCGGATATACTCCTTCCCGCAGGGCCCAAAACCAACTCCGGGGGTGACCACGACTCCCGCCTCGTCCAGGAGCCGGGTCGCATACTCCACTCCGTTACCGACAGGCACCCACACGTAGAAAGTTGCTTTCGGCGAGGGGCATTCAATCCCCATATCGGTGAGGCCGTGCACCAGCGTATCCCGCCTCTCTTCGTAGATCTGGCAGGACCGCCGCACGCATTCCTGGGATCCGGTGAGGGCGGCGATACCCGCGATCTGGATCGCATTAAACACTCCCGAATCCACGTTCGTTTTCACTTTTTTCAGACCTGCGATAATATCCCGGTTCCCGCACGCCATGCCGATCCGCCAGCCAGTCATATTGTAGGTTTTGGACAGAGTATGCATCTCCACTCCAACCTCTATTGCTCCAGGGGTTTCAAGGAAGGAAGGGGCCTGGTACCCATCGAAAGTGACCTCCGAATATGGATTGTCATGCACTACGATGATATCGTGTTCTGTTGCATAGTCCACCACTTCCTTGAAAAACTCCCGGGGCGCCGTTGCAGCGGTGGGATTGTTGGGATAATTCAGGAACATGAGCTTTGCTTCGCGTGTGACCTCGGTAGGTATCTGGTCGAGGCGGGGAAGAAATTTATTTTCCACCCTAAGCGGCATGATATGCACTTTTCCCTCAGCAAAGAGGGTGGAGGTGCGATAAACCGGATAACCGGGGTCAGGCACCAGCACGTAGTCCCCCGGGTTCACGAATGCTTCCGGAATGTGCGCTATCCCGTCCTTTGAACCGATGAGGGAGATGATCTCATTCTCCGGGTTTAGGGATACTTGAAATCGGTCGCGGTACCAGGAGGCGACCGCTTTGCGGAACTCGATCATTCCTACATAAGACGGGTAGTGGTGATTGGCCGGATCCCGGGCTGCCGCACAAAGAGCGTCGATAACATGGGGCGGTGTGGGCAGATCCGGGTCTCCGATGCCCAGATCGATAAGATCAATCCCCTTTTTCACCTTCTCCTCTTTCAGTTCATCGATTCGAGCGAAGGGATAAGGCGGTAATTTTTCGAGGCGTGCCGAATACATCCCTTAGTTATTTCCGGTGAACCTATTAAAAGCACAGTGAAAAATCATTGCCGCATTCCGGGCGGGAGGCGGATCGGTAGCGCAACAGACGTAAATCTTTCAGTTTCATGAAATTAAAAAGGGATTTCTGTTGTCCTCATCAGGGGCAGTCCGATATATTTTCAGCTGTTCGCTTTGCTCGTTTATCGCAGGCACAAGAAAATGCAGACAAAAATCATTATCGTCGAAATTTACATGAACAAAAGTACTTTTGAGACAGTGCTGCAAAGATTATTCGCTGTGGGGGATGGTACCCAGGCACTGAAGGGTGCTACAGGGCAGGCTGTCCGCACGGACGAGGGAGCAGATGCTGCACATGCGGAGGCGGAGATCCACATTTTGGGCCTGAGCCATTTCACCGGCAAGTTCCTGAATCGCCCTGACCGCATCCCCTCCCAGTTCCACTTTACACCCTCTTTTGCCGGAGGTATACTGACAGACCGCCGCCGGGGTGATTCCCAGCATTCCCGCGACATCTTTCTGGGGGAGGCCCATCCCGGTCAATTCCTGCACCAGGCATGACCTTATGCTGGGGAGAATATACCAGACTCCCAGTTCACATGGTAATTTCATGATACTTCCACCCGAGACTGTCATAACGACGATATAGTTGGGTACCAATTGTTCCGTAGCGATTCATATAAGAGTTCGTGAGCTAACAATCCGGGCAATCAGGAAGGACTTTCGATGGCATTCATGCAGGATACCGGGGTGGTCGTTGTGCTCTCCACGATCCCCCGCCACGGCGGTAAAGCGATGGCACGGACCCTGGTAACAGAACATCTGGCGGCGTGCGTGAACGTCCTGGAGACGCGATCCTTGTTCCGATGGGAAGGGGAGATGAATGATGAAGAGGAGGATCTGCTGGTTATCAAGACCCGGTCAGAGCAAACGCCGCAGCTGGTGCAGCGGATCCGTGCACTGCATCCCTATGAACTTCCTGAAATCATCGTACTTCCTGTTATCGGAGGTCACGAGCCGTACCTGAAATGGATCGGCCAGGAGACCACCGGATGAGCAGTCACCTTGAGAAAGCCATTCAGGTGCGGGGACAACGGGGCTTTCTCATCGATGACACCGTGGTGGAAGAGCATTCCTTTCCCCTTTACATCAACGAACAGCTTTTCGGAAACCTGGTCGCCAGCGATGATCAGCTCGCCGAGCTTGCCGCCGGATTTGTCATCACCGAGGGGCTTGCGGACCAGGTAGAGCAGGTGAGGGTGATTGACGGGCAGCTGCGGATTACGGCCACGGCGGAGGTAGGCAGGACGCGGAGTATCGGCACTTCCGGAAACGTAGAATTGTCGATCGAGCCCCGGATGGTGCACGCGGACTTGAAAATCCCTTCTTCGGAGGTCTATCGGATCACGAAGGAGATTCAGTCACCTCTCTGGGAGAAGACCGGTGGAGTGCATTGTTCGGTGCTGTTCTGTGGAAGGGACCTGGTGGTACGAAGCTGCGATGTGGGCCGACACAATACCATCGACAAGGTGGTGGGATATGCTGTACTGCACGGACTCGATCGGTCCACGTGCGTGATCGGATGCACGGGAAGACAACCGGCCGGAATGGTGGCAAAAGTGGCCAGGGCTGGAATTCCCATCGTGATATCACGGGCTGCATCCACGGATAGAGGGATCCGCACCGCAGCGGCATACGGGGTGACCCTGATCTGCTTTTCACGGGGGGATCGGTACACGATTTATACTCATCCCGAGCGGATTGAAGGAATCGAGTGGGAGGATTCATCCTGATAGAACAAAAGTTGTATACGGGATATACCCGTTCATATGAATCATTGCTAGAGGTCTGAATGTGACTCCCACTCCCGACTCTTCAGAAAAAGTGGCACTCCTGGTCCTGGGGTGCCCCGAGGTTCCGGTCCAGACCAGCATCGCCCTTTATCTAATGGCGGTGCTCCGCAGACGGGGCATTCATCCCGTGGTGGCCGGCACCAAAGCGGCGAGAGCCCTTCTCGATGTCGCAGATTCCGATCGCCACTACGTTGGCGAGCTGATCGACCTGGATCAGTGCATCGGAGAGATCGCCGAAAAAAGAAGAGACGCAGATCTCTGCTTCGTCTTCATTCACAAAGACGCCGGTATTTCCTACGCGGCCACTCTGGCTTCTCTCTTAGGTCGTAGCATCTATGCCCTGGTGTTCGGCGATCACGCGCAAGAACTCGCGGATCAGATCACGTTCCCCGCTCACCTTATAGTGGCACGGGCTACCCATAATCCGGGGCCGTTAAAGCACCGCATCGATTCGCTGTCAGGAGAGTGGGGATAATGGGCTGCGTGGAAGCGCGTAGATGTGAAGTACTGGCATCCCAGGTTACCTTTTCCGAATGCAGGGAGTATATCATCGGCAATTTCCCGGAACACTATCAGGTGGAGCCCGGATATCACTTGTTCGATGTCTACATCATCGGTGTTCCCCCGATCTTCGTCGGAGTCGAAGGGGATGACGTGATCTTTCCCTACACCAAACCCTGTCATGGTACATTCATCCTGCGCGCCCGAGGGGCGACAGAGGAAGTTGCTCGCCTGCGCACCGTGCCCAGATAAAGTCCTTCCCCGAGAGAGCCCCCTTTTTCTCCCGATCTCATAACAGAAAAGAGATGAAGTGGGCTACCGGAGATTGATGCGATGAGTATGGTGAACCTGGAGTCTATAAGACGACGGCATGGGCGCTATGAGTGGGAGGAACGTCATCGGGATGCCCAGTATCTCTCCATCTGGCTTCTGATCTTTGGGGCAATCCTGATCATCGCCGGGGTGGTGCTTTCCATACTCATGCTCAGCGGACGAATCGCGCTTCCCTATTCTTCAGGCATCCGAATCGTAATAGCCATCGTGGTGCTACTTCTTGGCCTCCTGTTGGGATCCGCTCTCCTGGCAGTATCCCGAATGCTTCGCATGGTCCGCGATGTAGAACAAAATACCCGGTATGCTATGAACATCTGGTTTATCCTGGAAGAAAAGGACCTTGCCGAAGAAGGTGGCGAAGGGGAGGTAGAACAAGAGTATTCTGCCGGTGTTGAGGAAGTATCTTCCGAGTGATCGGCGACTTCACCTATATTTTTATAGTGCCAGTGCCACAATCCCCTTTGTGTTCCTGCACCTCATGCCAGATGTTACTCTAAAATTTTACGAATCTAAATCCGACGGATACGAGGTTTTGGTGCACGGGGGCATATTCTTTGATATCAGAAGAGTCTAATCAGAGGAGAGGAGACACATGAAGAAATATCAGTGCGCTCTCTGCGGTCATATTTACGATCCCGAAGAGGGCGATCCTACGCAGAACATCAAACCGGGCACGCCTTTCGAAGATCTTCCGGAAAGATGGGTATGTCCTATCTGTGGAGCGGAAAAGTCTCAGTTCAGGGAAGTGATCGAATGACGTACCGGGAGATTGTCCCCGGTCTCTGCTGGGTGGGTGCCAACGACTGGGATCGAAGGCTGTTTGATGAGCTCATCCCGCTTCCCCAAGGTACCAGCTACAATGCGTACCTTATCCGGGGCAAGGAAAAGACCGCCCTTATCGACACCGTTGATCCCCGGAAAGAAGGGGTGCTTCTGGAGAATCTTCGCTCCCTGGGACTATCCTCCATCGATTATCTGGTGGTCAACCATGCCGAGCAGGATCATTCTGGTGCCATCCCCTGTATTCTCGAAGCGTTCCCGGGAATCAAAATAGTGACCAATGCAAAATGTCAGGAATTTTTACAGTCTCATCTCCTTCTTGCGGATGATGTTTTTTATCCGGTCCAGGACCGGGATACGCTCTCCCTGGGGGATCGCACACTCGAGTTCCTGATCACGCCCTGGGTGCACTGGCCCGAGACCATGCTTACCTATCTCCAGGAAGATAAAATTCTATTCACCTGTGATTTCTTCGGTTCGCACCTGGCTAGTTCCGACTTATATGCGCGGGATCTGCCTCGGATATACGAGGCTTCCAAACGGTATTACGCTGAGATCATGATGCCATTTCGGGTCAACATCAACACCCATCTGGAGAGGCTGAAAGATTATGAGATCCGGATGATCGCTACCAGTCATGGGCCGATCTGGGACGATCCAGAATTTATCCTGGATGCATACGCGGACTGGGTTTCAGATCGGGTTAAAAATGAAGTGATGATCGCTTACGTTTCCATGCACGGAAGTACCCGGGCAATGGTAGATTACCTGGTGGACGCCCTCGTAAAAAGGGGCGTTACGGTGAAGCTCTACAATCTCGCCGTCACCGATCTCGGGGAGATGGCTATCTCCCTTGTTGATGCAGGTACAATCGTAATAGGTACTCCCACGGTACTCTTCAACCCTCATCCCACAGCCCTGTATGCGGCCCACCTGGTCCGAATCCTTCGCCCCAAGGCGAGATACGCTGCGGTCATCGGCTCCTATGGCTGGGGAGGAAAGACGCTGCGGGTTCTTTCCGACATGTTTTCAGGCAGCACCATGAAATTCCTCGACCCGGTGCTGGTCAAAGGCTATCCGACGGAGGAGGGATTCCGGGCGCTGGATCGCCTGGCCGATTCGATCGCAGAGAGGCATCGTGATGACCCCCTCGTGATAAAAGATCAATGACTCGAAAACCTCTCGTAAAAGCTAGGGAGGAAACACCGGCGTCTACCCGGACCCCGGAGATCTGCCAGTATGGCGAACAGGATGACGATTCGGTACGAGAAAATCACTGACCGGAAACCCAGTATGCATGCCCTGAACTTTAAGGACGTAATTTCCTCTTCCCCGCTGATCTTTACCCTGGGCGTCGCAGGGGACAGCGGCTCCGGGAAGACTACGTTTACCCAGGCCATCCGCCAGATCTTCGGCGAAGATCTGGTCTCAACCATCACCCTGGATGACTACCACTGTTATGACCGGGAGCAACGGAGACAACTTCATATCACCCCCCTCGCGCCAGAGGCAAATGACCTGCAACGGCTGGAGAGGGACCTTGTTGCATTGAAAAAAGGAGAGACCATCCGAAAACCGGTATATAACCACCGGACCGGACAACTTGACCCCCCCATCCCTTTCTCTCCCAAAAAGATCCTGATACTGGAGGGGCTTCACACCTTCTTCACGCCTGTTCTCCGGGAGCTCCTGGACTTCAAACTCTTCGTGGATCCCGACCGACCGGTGAAGCGTGAATGGAAGATTAAGCGCGACATCGAGGTCCGGGGATATCAGGAGACGGAGGTACTCGACGAGCTCGCCGAAAGAGAGAACGATTACCAGGAATATATCGCCCCCCAGCGCTGGTATGCCGATGCTATCATACGCATCAGTCACTCCAAATACGGTGAGACCCTGGGCAGGGAAAGAAATGTCTATCAGGTCGCTCTCCTCCAGAGCAAACTCCTGCGTGCAGTGGAGGACACTGATCTCTCTATCGACCTGCTGTCGCTTCTTTCCATGTCAGAAAGAGACTTTCTTCTGGAATTCCAAAGACAGACCCTTGACGGCCGCGGCTGGGGCACCCTGACCTTTGACGGAGAGCTGAATTATGCACTCATCAGGAAACTGGAGAGGAACGTGGAACGACAGACCGGGGTTCATCCGATCGATATCTATACTCATCGGTCCTACGTGGTCGCAGGTGAAATTGCCCAGCTGATCCTTGCCTGGCGGATCATCAACCGACGGATCTTCATCGGACGGGAATAACTACCACCAAGATAAAACGTCGGTAAGATGAATAACAGCTTATTTCGGCCGCCATTTCTCTAATTTTGTGGCTTAAACTGCGAAGCTGCGACAAGATCCATCCATTATCCGGTGCTTATGAGGTTGAAGAACAAAGAAGTATGCGAGTGTAATCATAGCGAGAAGAATGATGAGATATAATTATCAATTATACTATTTTTGATAATTTTTTTTTGGGTAGGAACGTGATACCGGTCTGCGCAATCTGCCTTGTGTTACCGCAAACAGAGCTACCTATTTGTAACCAGCTCCCCAAGTACTGGCGATGAGACAGATCGCCCTGTACGGTAAAGGGGGCATCGGGAAGTCCACCACCGCAGCAAACCTTTCTGCCGCATTTGCTGAGGGGGGAATGAAAGTATTACAGATAGGGTGTGATCCCAAACATGATAGCACCCGGATGCTGATGCATGGGGCGGGGATTCCCACCGTCCTCGATCTGGTCCGCGAGCGGGAATCCGACCCAATCGCCTCAAGTGAAGTGGTGTTCACCGGGTACCGGGGCGTACAGTGCGTTGAGGCGGGGGGGCCTGAACCAGGGGTAGGTTGTGCGGGCCGCGGAATCATTGCCACGTTCCAGCTCCTGGAGAAACTCGGAGCGCTGAAGGCAGATGTGGTGGTCTACGATGTGCTGGGAGACGTGGTGTGCGGAGGATTTGCTATGCCCATGCGGGAGGGATACGCGGAAGAGGTTTATCTGGTTACCTCCGGAGAGTTGATGTCTCTGTATGCAGCAAACAATATCTGCAAAGCGATCGCTCGCCTCGCCCGCCATGGCCGGAGCAAATGTCGCCTGGGTGGAGTGATCTGCAATTCAGCGAATACCCATCCCCGTGAAAAGGAACTGGTGGAGGAATTTGCCCGGCAGATCGGATCGACACTGACCGGATTCGTTCCACGGGACAGGGTGGTCCAGCTCGCAGAACTGCACAAGCAGACAGTGGTCGAATATGCCCCTGATTCCGGTCAGGCACAGATCTACCGGGCTCTAGCCAGCTCGATCCTAGATAACCGAGCTCTTACCATTCCTGTACCCCTAGAAACAGATCAGCTGGAGGCCGTAGCCCTCGCCTATATCTAGTGTTCCAGCCGTTCAGGCATCGGATCCTCGATTATGGGTCTCATCGGGCAGCGGTAATGCGAACCATTTTTATTACGTTAAAACAAGTAAAATTGATAAAATATCGAAACATATGAACCCGATATCCAATATCTCGCGCAGCTCCAGAATGGAAGGTTGTACTGTGCTGGGTGCACTCTCCGTTACCACTGGCGTGAAGGATGCTCTTTCCATTGTGCACGGTCCTTCCGGATGCGCTCACCATAACTTTTCTCTCCTTCACGCTACCCTTCAAGCGGACGAGGATCCTCGGTTTCCCCGGATACAGTCTACTGATCTCTCAGAAGACGACATCATTTTCGGCGGGGAAGACACGCTCGAACTGGCGATTCAGGAGGCGCAGGAGGAGGATATCGGAGGGATTTTTGTCCTCAACACCTGTGTGGTAGACACCATCGGCGATGATACGGCCGCGGTCTGCCGGAAACCATGGAAGATTCCGGTAATATACCTTCCTTCCGCCGGATTCCTGGGGGGAGGTTTCAACAACGGGATGCTCCTCTCCCTGCAGACCATCGCGGAACGTGCCGTTCCTGGTGATCGGATGCCTCTGAGGATCACCCTAATCGGAGAGAAAAATCTCGAATTCGAGGTGGAAGAGAACTATCGAGAGATCGTGCGCCTGCTCGAACTCCTCGGAGTTCGGGTGCATCTCCGGTTCATCCGCAACATTCTCACTGCAGATCTACAGGAGATCTCCCGTTCTGCCCTCAACATCCTGCGCGAACCGGATCTCTCACCAGTGGGGAGGCTTCTGGATCGTCGATTCGGCACGCCATACCTGGATCACTTCCCCATCGGATTTGAGGGGACTCTCTCCTTCCTGAACGAGGTTGCCCGGTCCCTGGATATCGAAATCGGGGACGCCATGGAAAAAGAGCGGGAATACCAGGAGAGAGTTCGCTCGAAATTCGAGGACCTCCGGGGGGTCGAAGTAACCTTCGAGCGGCAAAATCCAACTCCCTACTTGACCGAACTGATCAAGATGACGGGACTTGCCCTTCAAGAGGAGGGCATCCCCCTTCCTGTACCGGTCCCAGATCCTATAGGAACGCGGGGGACAGAGCGCCTGTTGCACCGGTGGAGGAGGACTGTACATGCCGTTCTGTAACAATCCGCTAT
>JAJRCO010000038.1 GCA_028678905.1 Methanomicrobiales archaeon | reverse complement strand
AGGTGTATGACGTGGCGGTGGTGGGTACATAGGTGCCGGATTCGGTGATCGCAGGCTGGCCGGGGGTGGTGGGTGGTACTACATCCCTGAAGTAGTGGATGTGACCTTCACCGGCAACGTTCGCCTGGCCCAGCTTGTCCACCAGGTTGAAGTTCTGCACCTGAACGGAGACGGTGACGTCTCGGCTTGCGATAGTCGATCCATCCGAGGGTGAGGTGATGCTAATCTGGGGTGCGGCGGTAGGAGGTGCTACACACCCCGGAATAAAGGTAAACCCCAGGATCAGCAGAAGCATGATACCAGCAAAAATAGTTCGGGACATGTCCAGCCATAGAAAGGTATTACCAGATAAAGTTTCCGTAGGGAACGAAGCAGCTATTGCAAGAATAATGCATTGATACGCCTCGTTAAGGTAAAATTTTCAGAGAATCGTTTCTCACCCTCGGAAGAGCACAATCCTGCAGTTATTCTGTTAAGAGTTCTCTCCTTCCCATTCATCCTGAGACCGGGGTAATGATTACCTGGCCGAATTCCCCCGTCTCTAGTATCCTGTTCGCAGCGGATTCTCTCCCTTACGCTTTCTCGCTATATCCAGTAATGATCGCTCAAACTGGCAGCAAATGAGAACTGGGCGTAGAGGAGCTAACTTGGGAGAAAGGTAAAAAATTCGATTTCTTGCCTATATCGATGTCATCAGCTCATCCCGGCTGAATATCCCCACCCCGATTTTGATGAGCAGCGCATCCAGAGCAAACAGGACTGCCCCCACCAGAAGGGAGACGAATGGAGAGAGGAAGATCAGACCAAAGATTTGCCCCATGAGCAATGCGACCACGATCAGTACCAGGGCACCCGAAGCCTGGTACGCCTCCATGAAGGTACGAACTTTTGACGAGATGAGCACTGTTACCGCGATGCCCATGAGCGCAATGGCCGGTGCGACCCAGAGAATCATCGGCCACCACACCGCGGTGGGGAACCAGATGCGGTGCATCACCGGCCAACCCGCCAGGTTCACCACGAACGTGTAGACAGCGAAGTTTGCCCACGCAAACACCACCGCCGGTATCAGGGCCGCAAGCACCTTTCCTACAAACAGTTCGAGATCGGTGGCCGGGGTGTACAGGAGCGGCTCCAGGGTCTTTCTCTCTTTCTCCCCTACAAACGCTTCTGCGGCGATAATACTTGCGATCATGAGGGGAATGATTAGGAACAGCGGTGCGAAGAGATACCCCAGAAACAGCACCACCGGGATCTGCTGAGGTTCGAGATTCTCAATCACTCCCTGAATCTCCAGGGGGATAAGGGGGATAACCTCTTCCAGGTCCGGAGCTCCTTCTGTGCCGGTGATCAGGGGAACCTGGGTGAAGATGAGTGGGAATGCGATGGAGAAGATCACCGTGAGAACGATGGCACCATAGATCGCGATCCGGTTTTTTCTCACTTCTCGAAGATCCTTTTCCGCTAGGGCTCGGAGAATGCGGGCATTCATGTGAAGTCCCCCTTCTGAATGGCAAAATATACTTCTTCGAGGGAATACTCACGGGGGCTCACCCGCACAATCTCGCCGCCCCCATGCACGATCTCTTGGACCACCATCGGGATAAGATCCCGTTGCCGGACCCGCAGGATGAGGTGAAGGGGTGCTGCAGATTCGATTGCGATGCCCTCTAGTCCTTTCAGGTGCTCCAACACATCAGATGGTAATGGAGTGAGCAGGTCCACATCCACGGACATCACCTGCCATATCCGACTGGTGAGCTCCTGGATAGTGCCCATGGCAAGAAGTCTCCCTTGGTTCAGCATGGCTACCCGGTCACACAGTAGCTGGGCCTCGTGCAGGTTGTGGGTGCACAGAAATACCGTTCTCCCTTCTTGCCGGGAGAGCTCGGCGATCAGGTCATCTACCTGTTTTGCCGCCCCAGGATCCAGACCGGCAGTAGGTTCATCCAGAAAGAGGACCTTTGGCTCGTGCACTAGTGCGCGGGCAAGGGCAAGCCGCTGTTTCATACCCTTGGAGAATCCTCCGACCAGATCATCCGCGCGTTTCTCCAGCCCGAACAACTGCAGCATTTCCCAAACCCGATTTGGGAGTTTCTCTTCCGCCACTCCGGACATGGTCGCGTAGAATGTGAGGTTCTGACGGGCGGTAAGACGTTCGTAATGAGAGGGGGATTCAGTGAGTACACCGGTCATGCTGCGAACCTCCGGTCCATCGGAGACCGGATCCTTTCCGTACACCCACAACTTTCCCTGGCTGGGGGAGAGAATCCCATTCATTAGGCGTACCACCGTAGTCTTCCCCGCCCCATTGGGGCCAAGTATTCCAAACACCTCTCCTTCTTCTACCGAGAGGCTCAGATTGGCGACAGCAGTGATTGCTCCAAAGGTCCTGGTAAGATGGTCCGTTTCAATCGCGTGTGTCATCGATAGCCTCGAATGCATGAACCGAATGCATCATTATTGATTATCTTCCATGAGAAAGAGCTCTTCGATCGTGGTACCAAGGGCTTTTGCTACTTCATACGCAAGCCGTAGCGACGGATTATAGGTTCCTTTTTCCAGAAAAACAATGGTCTCTCTCCGCACCCCTACCTTCTCTGCCAGATCTTCCTGAGTCAGGTGATAGCGTGCCCGGAACTCCTTGATTCTGGTCTTCACGATACATCCTCACGGAATGGTGATCACGATCCGTTCTTTGTCCAGAAATCGAGTAAGCCAGCTGGTCGCAATGAGCAGCAGGATGGCAATGGCCAGGCTACTCCCCACTACCACCCAGGAAATGGTGAACCCTGATCCGAATAGGGCTTGGGACATGGTGAGGAGGAAAATCAACGCAAAGATGATCGCAAAGTTCAGGATCTGGTTTTCCCGCAATCCCAGGAGGAGCTGGGCAAACCCTAGCAGACCGACTGTGGCGGCGATAAATAAAGGCACGGTGGTGAAAAGATGAGCGATTAATGGCAGTGACGGAAGGAGAGTCATTTGCGAGAGGCTATTGGCAAGCCCAAGGATAAGAGCAGCGGCAAGCAGGGTTAACCCATACGCTGGTACGGTGACTCCGATCACCTTTCCCATCCAGATCTCCCGTAGGGATAGGGGGCTGCACAACAGGGTCTCGACAATTCCTCCCTGTTTCTCCCGTAAAAACGCCTGAGAGGAGAAGAGATAGCCCATGAAGATCCCCAGCACCGGCACTAGGGTGAATACCAGTTGATCGAGCGGCCCTCCGCCTCCCTCACTGGTAAGGGTCGATAGGGAGGAGAAACCCCCAAAGACAATCACGAAGATAATGGCGCTGGCCAGCACATTGCGGCTCTTCAGGATCTGCCGGATCTCCTTCTGGGCTACGATGAGCATCCCGTTCACGCAGATCCCTCCGCTTCCTGTACAACACCCAGATAAATCTCCTCTAGGGACCGTGACACCTTTGTGGCTTCCTCCACCCCGATATCCTCCTGGATGAGCCGGGTGAGGATCGGTGAGGCCGGTGATCCACGGGTGAGGGTGACCAGAATCCGGTTTCCCTCTCTCTCCGTCCGGCTAACGCTGGGTAGCTGGCTTAGAAGATCCAACGCCGTAGCTGTCTTTTCGGGATCGGCAAGGCTTAAAGAGAGCCGTGGCATCCCGGATCCTGCTCGCAGATGTTCGACCGTATCGAAAGCCTGGATGGAACCATGGTGCAGGATGGCCACTTTCGAGCAGACCCGCTCCACCTCAGCCAGGTGATGAGAGTTCATGAACACAGTCATGGCCTCCTGGCCAGAGAGACGAAGAATGAGGTCCCGCACCAGCACCTGGGCTTCCGGATCAAGTCCGGAGGTAGGTTCATCCAGAAGTAGGAGCTCTGGATCATGAATTATCGCCCGGGCGAGTCCCAGCTTCCTCTTCATCCCTGCGGAGAATGTTCCTACCAGATCGTCCGCACGTTCAGTAAGACCTGCAAATTCCAGCATCTCCTCCACCTGCGCCCTCGGTTCTTCCACCGCATAGAGCCTCGCGTAATAGTCCAGATTCTCCCGCGCCGACAGACGATCATAGATGCCATTGTTCTCCAGGAGCACCCCCACCCTGCGTCGGAGCCGGTCCTGGTTCGCCAGGGACGCCCCGAACACCAGTGCTTCACCGGAAGATGCCCGCAGCAATCCGAGGAGTATTCGCAGGGTGGTGGTCTTGCCCGCTCCGTTAGGTCCCAGGAATCCAAAGACCTCACCCTTTTCCACAGAAAAGTTCAAGCCACGAAGGACCTTCTTCCCGTCAAATGTCCGGTTGAGATCCCGCACTTCGATAACGCTCATTCCACGTCTCCCTTTCTGAAGAAATACCACTGGAAAGCCCGCGCCGAAACCGCCATTTCCAGCACCAGTAAGAGGATCATGATCTGGCCGGATAGTATCAACACTCCCAGGTATTGCGCCCAGAAAAGGACAAAAAGGGTGACAAAGGTGAGAGACCAAGAATAACTCAATCCCCATGCTCCGATCCGTTTTGTTCTTTCATCCTGCCGGGGTCCCTTCTCTTCCCGGATTTCCTTTCCCAGCAGGACAATGATGATGAAAATGCCGGAAGTGATCAGGCCCATGGTGGCCACATCGTCTTTCCCTCCTGATATCAAGCCCTGTATCATCCCTAGGGCAATCAGGATGATACCGGATGCCCACCAATACCTGTATGGAAAACTCATGGGTATCACTTGTTACTTATTTCTAACTTAATGTTATATATTTATAACACTTTCGTATGATACATTGGCCGGTAATTTCGGGTTATTCCTTCTTACCTTCGATAGCGGTGGTCGGCAATAACCGACAGTACCGGTTACCACACCCTTGGCAGACCTGTATGCGAGTATCGACAGCCCCCGCGATGAAGAAAATCCAGAATGCACTCCACCACCAGAGATTGCCCAGCAGCCAGTACTGAGGATAGATCAGGCCTACCAGTATCGGAAATAAAGTCCCGAGATGGTCCTGCCTCGTATATCTCCCCGACATCCGGCGGGGCAGATATCTGGTCAGGATCCCGGGAATCACATGTCCGCAGGTAGTATCACGGCACATACATTTTGAACAGAAAGAATAGAGCAGCACGATGCCGGAGAGTCCCAGAATGCATATATATAGAATAGCCAAAAGGACTGACGAACGTCCGATGGAGATAAAGGCCATTAACAGAGATATACTCAAAAAGACCAGGCTCAGCATTCCATGCTGCTGCCGGTTCATACACAAAATTTTCCATCCAAAGTATATATGCCCGCCCATACCTTAGCGGCAACAGAAAGAAACCTTCTTCTATTAGAGATCTAGGTCGGTATACGAAGATTTATCGTACTATCTAACTAAAAAGCCGGAAACATTTCCTAATTAGACCACAATTTCCCCCAGTTCATAGTACAGGCCACCTCGGTAAGATTTATAGCACATGCATAAAGTCTCAATATACTCGCGGTATCTGAAGGTCTATTTCCGACACTGCGCGACGTGCAAGTTCGGGGCTGTCATGATGATTACAGACAATTTGATTCCTTGATTATTGGATGACCGGGCTTTCTTGCTGGATTTGTGGATCCAGCTAAGGGAATTTTTATATCAAGTGGGGTTAATTCCTAAGTATGTCATGCTATTACATAGCATGAAACTTTTGGAGGATGCACTCATGAAAAAAACTGTCTTGATCATCGCCATTCTTCTTCTGGTGGGACTTATCGCCGGTTGTTCTCAGCCGGCGCAGGTTCCCGCCCAGAAAGAAAACGTAAAAATTGGTGCCGTCGTTTCGTTGACCGGTGTTGGCAGCAATGTGGGAAAACACATGTGGCAATCCGCCGTACTGGCAACGGAGGAGATCAACGCAAATGGGGGGATTTTTGTCAAAGAATACAATAAAAAACTCCCCGTCGTCCTGGTCCAGGGGGATGATGAGACCAATGGAGAGGCCGGCGTGAAGATTGTCACCAAGCTCATCACCCAGGATAACGTGGACATACTCGTGGGAGGGTACAGCAGCGGGGTTACCATGGCCACCCGCGGTGTGGTAGCAGAACATAAGGTACCCTATATCATCACCGGAGCATCCAGTCCGGATATCACCCGAAAGCAGGATGTGGATACGAGCTACTTGTTCCATTACTGTCCCACTACCGCTATGTACGGCGAATACACCATGATCTTCACCGATCAGGTGATTCGGCCCGCCATCAATGACAGATTTAGTTTCTCTGCCGATCGGCCACTGAGACTGGCATTGCTCTACCAGGACACAGCCTACGGTCAAGGCGTGGTAAATGGTGCAAACGATACGATTGTCAATAACAAGATGAAGATCGAGATAGTGTCCAAGCAGAGTTTCAAGATGGGTGATGCTGATTTTAGGACTCAGCTTACCGTAATAAAAGCAGCGAACCCCGATGTGATCTATGCCGCGGCGTTTCCGGCAGAACAGTCCCAGATCGTTCTCCAGGCCCGCCGAGATGTAGGTCTTGACACACTCATCCTTGCGGTTGAAACGAATGATAATCCCGATTACTACAAGGGAATCGGTCAGTTCGGAGAATATTCCATTATCGAAAGCCGGTTCAGTCCGTATATCACTCCTCACTCCACGGTGGCGGCAGCCGATGCAAAATTCAAGGCCGATTATGTGGCAAAATGGGGAAGTTTCCCGGACATGATGGGAACTTCCACCTATGAAGGGGTGTATGTGGCAGCAAAGGCCATTGAGAACGCCGGTACCTTGGATAAGCAGAAAGTGCGGGAAACCCTCGCCAATATGGAAATGCCGGAAATAGTGGAAGCGATGGATGGCGGCATGATTCGGTTTTCCAAGGATTTCAGGGAGGTGCGTTTTGGGCTCTTTATGGAACAGCTGAAATATGATTCTACGGTGGGAGAATGCCGTCCTACCATTGTCTGGCCCGATAATCTCAAAGATTCCACCTTTGTACTGCCTGACTGGTATAAACCAGGAAGCACGTAATCCCCAATTTTTTTAATGTTATAAGGACGAGATTAATTGTGGCATTGGATCTGAACGTTCTTCTTCAGGTAATTTTTTGGGGGTTGTATGCCGGGTGCATCTACATTCTTCTTGCGACTGGGCTCAACCTCATCTTCGGTGTGATGAAGATCGTGAATTTTGCCCATGGTGAAATACTCATGATTGGAGCGTATATCACTGCCACGCTGTTTATCCTCACCGGGATCAATCCCTACGGAATCATCCTGCTCACCATGGCCACCCT